>CANHKH010000205.1 GCA_947460165.1 Comamonadaceae bacterium | reverse complement strand
CACGGCGACTTGGCCAGCAACGCGGCCATGCAACTGGCCAAGCCGCTCAAGCTCAACCCCCGCCAAGTGGCCGAGAACCTGCGCACGGCCTTGCTGGCTCAACCCGCCTTTGCGCAGTGGGTGCAGGACATTGACATTGCCGGCCCGGGTTTTATCAACTTTCGCTTGAAGCCTGAGGCCAAGCAGCAGGTGGTGCGCGAGGTGTTGGCGGCGGGCTTGGCTTATGGTCAGCGGCCGGCCACCGGCCAAAAAATGCTGGTTGAGTTTGTCTCGGCCAACCCGACCGGCCCGCTGCATGTGGGCCACGGCCGCCAAGCGGCGCTGGGCGATGCGCTGTGCGAGCTGTTCGCCGCCCAGGGCTGGGCCGTCACGCGCGAGTTTTATTACAACGACGCGGGCGTGCAAATCCACACCCTGGCCACCAGCACGCAGGCCCGCGCGCGGGGCTTGAAGCCCGGTGAGGCGGGCTGGCCAGAGCTGGCCTACAACGGCGACTACATTGCCGACATTGCGGCCGACTTCATGGCCGGCAAGACCGTGGCCTCTGACGACCGCGCCGTCACCGCCTCGGGGGACATTGAAGACCTGGATGCCATTCGCGAATTTGCCGTGGCCTACCTGCGCCGCGAGCAAGACCTGGACTTGAAAGCCTTTGAGGTGCGCTTTGACAATTTTTACCTCGAGTCCAGCCTCTACACCTCGGGCCGCGTGGAGCAAGCGGTGCAGTGGCTCAAAGACGCGGGCAAGACCTATGAGCAAGATGGCGCGCTGTGGCTCAAGTCCACCGACTACGGCGACGACAAAGACCGCGTGATGCGCAAGTCCGACGGCAGCTACACCTACTTTGTGCCCGACGTGGCCTACCACCTGGCCAAGTGGGAGCGCGGCTTTGCCAAGGCCATCAACATCCAGGGCATGGACCACCACGGCACCATTGCCCGCGTGCGCGCTGGCCTGCAGGCGGCCGGTCAGGGCGTGGCCGCAGGTTACCCCGACTACGTGCTGCACACCATGGTGCGGGTGATGCGCGGCGGCGAGGAGGTCAAGATCTCCAAGCGCGCGGGCAGCTACGTCACGCTGCGCGATTTGATCGAGTGGACCAGCAAAGACGCGGTGCGGTTTTTCTTGCTCAGCCGCAAGCCCGACACCGAGTACGTGTTCGACATTGACCTGGCGCTGGCCAAAAACAACGAAAACCCGGTGTACTACGTGCAGTATGCGCATGCGCGCATTTGCTCGGTGCTGGCGGCCTGGGGCGGAGAGGTGGCGCAGCTGGCCGGGGTGGACCTCGCCCCCTTGCACAGCCCGGCGGCCCAGGCCCTCATGCTCAAGCTGGCCCAGTACCCTGACATGCTCACGCTGGCCGCAGATGGTTTGGCCCCGCACGATGTGGCGTTTTACCTGCGCGAGCTGGCCGCTCAGTACCACAGCTACTACGATGCAGAACGCATTTTGGTGGACGACGAGGCCGTCAAACTGGCCCGCCTGGCGCTGGTGGCCGCCACCCGGCAGGTGCTGCACAATGGCTTGTCGGTGTTGGGCGTGAGCAGCCCTGCCAAGATGTGACACCGAGAAAGCCTGCCATGCATTTCACCGGGGAAACCTGTCTTATTGCCTCCTCTTCTGTGCGCGCTGCTCGCCAAGGCGGAGGCACTTTCTTGGGATTTTTGCTGGGCATGTTGTTTGGCTTGGCGGTGGCCCTGGGTGTGGCGGTGTACATCACCAAAATGCCGCTGCCCTTCATGAACAAAAACCTGCCGCGCTCGGCCGAGGACCCGGCCGATGCCAAAAAAATGAAGGAATGGGACCCCAACGCGGGCTTGCCCGGGCGCCAAACCAAGCCTGAAGCTGCTCCCCCCTCCGACGCACCCGCTGCACCCGCCGCCCCTGCGGAGGTCGCCGCGCCAGCTACCCCAGCTGCTGCTGCGGCGCCCCCCGCCAAAAGCGCAGACCCCTTGGGCGAGTTGGCCCGGTCGCGGGCTGAAGCGCCTGCACCTGCGAGTGCCCCCTCAAGCGCCCCCGCACGCCCTGCCGCACCGGCCGTGGCCGCCAGTTCGCCGGCCGTGGCCAGCACCGAGCCTTTTCAGTACTTTGTGCAAGCAGGCGCCTACCGCTCGCTCGAAGACGCCGAGCAGCAGCGCGCCAAGCTCTCGCTCATGGGTCTGCAGTCCAAGCTCAGTGAGCGTGACCAGGCCGGGCGCATGGTCTACCGCGTGCGCTTGGGGCCTTTTGAGCGCCGCGAGGAGGCCGACAAAGCCCGCGACAGCTTGGTGGGCAACAACATCGAGGCGGTGGTCGTGCGCCTGCAGCGCTGAGCTTGTCAAGGACTAGCCGCCAGCTTAAAGCCCCTTTTTGCGTCACCTCACTTCACCATTTCCCGCCCTGCGGGACCCCAAGGAATCAAACACCATGTTGCGTCGCGAATTCAACCGAACTGCCGCCCACCTCGCCGCCCTGGCCGGCACAGCCCTGCTGGCCCCCGCTGTCTGGGCCCAGGGCAAAGCGCCTGTCGACGGCGTGGACTTTCTCACCTTGGACAAACCAGCCAGCACCGAAGCTGCGGCCGGCAAAGTGGAGGTGGTCGAATTTTTTTGGTACAGCTGCCCGCACTGCAACATTTTTGAGCCTCAGCTCGAAGCCTGGCTGGAAAAGCTGCCCAAAAACGTCAGCTTTCGCCGGGTGCCGGCGATGTTCAGGCCCAGCTTTGAGCCGCAACAGCGTTTGTTCTACACGCTTGAAGCCATGGGCAAGTTGCCCGAGGTGCACAAAAAGGTGTTCAATGCCATCCACAACGAGAAGCTGACCCTGGACACGGCCGAGCAAATCACGGCCTGGGCCGTCAAGCAAGGCCTGGACCGTGCCAAATTCACCGAGGCTTATGCCTCCTTCCCGGTGGTCACCAAGGTGCGTCGCGCCACCCAACTGCAAGAGCAGTACAAGGTCGACGGCGTGCCCTCCTTGGGCGTGGCCGGGCGTTACTTCACCTCGGGCTCCTTGGCCGGCAACATGCCGCGGGCTTTGCAGGTGGTCGATCACTTGGTGGCCCTGGCCGCCAAAGGGGCCAAGACCTGAGACGGCGGCCATCGGCCTGCAGCCGCCCCTGCTTGAAAAGGCGCGGCTTGCTCAGGCTCTGTGACCTGCTGAAAAAGGGCGCTGAATTGCTGCGCAGTGGGCGGGCTGCTGGCTACAATCCAGCCATCTTTTCAGCAAGATTCGTGCCTCAGTTCATGTCGCCTCTTCATCGTTCCGCCCTGCTTGCCCTGCTCGCCCTGAGCCTGGGCCTGCCCGCCTGGGCTGAAAAAGCCGACCGCGACAAGCCCATGAACGCCGAGGCCGACGCCATGCGGCACGACGACCTCAAGCAGTTGACCGTGTTCACGGGCAATGTGCTCATCACCAAGGGAAGCATCTTGATCCGTGGCGCTCGGGTCGAGGTCAGCCAGTCGCCCGACGGTTACCAGCGCGCGCAAATCGTGGCCTCACCCGGCCAACTCGCCTACTACCGCAGCAAGCGCGATGGTGTGGACGAAACCGTCGAGGGCGAGGCCGAGTTGATCGAGTACGACGGCCGCGCCGATACCGTGCAACTGAGTCGCCGCGCCGTGCTGCGCCGCTACGTGGGCGCCAGCCTGGCCGACGAGACCACGGGCGCGCTGATCCGCTACGACAACTTGGCCGATGTCTTCACCGTCGACGGTGCCCTGCGCAACGGCAGCCCAGGGGGACGCGTGCGCGCCCAGCTCTCGCCCCGCCAGGGGGCCCCAGCCCCGGCAGCCGAGGCTGTAGCCGCGCAGCCCAACGTGCCAGCGGCCCCCAAACTCACTCCCAGCACCCGCTTAGGTCAGGACAAAAAGTGAGTCAAGCCACCGCCCCGTCTGTGCTGCCGGCGGCCGTGACCACCAGCCGCTTGGAGGCCCAGGGCCTGAAAAAATCCTACGGCAGCCGCTTGGTGGTGGAAGATGTCTCGCTCACCGTGCAAAGCGGCGAGGTGGTCGGCCTGCTTGGCCCCAATGGCGCGGGCAAAACCACCTCGTTTTACATGATCGTGGGCCTGGTGCGTGCCGATGCCGGCCGCATCAGCATAGACGGCCAAGCGGTAGAGCGCATGCCCATTCACAAGCGCTCGCGCATGGGCTTGTCTTACCTGCCTCAAGAGGCCTCGATTTTTCGCAAGCTCAATGTCGAGGAAAACATACGCGCCGTGCTCGAGCTGCAGCACGACGAGGCGGGCCTGCCCTTGTCAGACGCCGAGATTCGGCGCCGCACCGACACCTTGCTGCACGACCTGCGCGTGGAGCACATCCGCGACTCACCCGCGCCCGCGCTGTCGGGCGGCGAGAGGCGGCGCGTGGAAATTGCCCGCGCCTTGGCCAGCCAGCCGCGCTTTATCTTGCTCGACGAGCCTTTTGCGGGGATTGATCCGATTGCCGTCATCGAGATCCAGCGCATCGTGGGGTTTTTAAAAGCGCGCGGCATAGGCGTGCTCATCACCGACCACAACGTGCGCGAGACCCTGGGCATTTGCGACCGGGCCTACATCATCAGCGACGGCCATGTGCTGGCCCGCGGCACGCCCGCTGAAATCGTCAACAACGCCGACGTGCGCCGGGTCTACCTCGGCGAGCACTTCCGCATGTGACTCGGTGGCATAGACGTCCATGAAACAAGGCCTGTCCCTTCGCGTCTCGCAGCACCTGGCGCTCACGCCGCAGCTGCAGCAGTCCATTCGACTCTTGCAGCTGTCCACCTTGGAGCTGAGCCAAGAGGTCGATCAAATGCTCGACGAGAACCCGTTTTTGGAAGTCTCTGAAGAGGCCGCCACGCGCGAGGATTTTGGGGTGGCCCAGGCCGACGCGCCTGTGACCGCCGACGCCCAAGACTTTGAAGGCGCGGACGAGCCCTTCAGCAGCGCCCCGGCCACCAGCACTTCAAGCAGCAGCGAATCAAGCACCGAGGCGCCCGAGTCGCCCAGCGCTGACGCCGACAGCGAGCCCCGCCTGGAAGACAGCTGGGAGGGCGACGGCTCGGTGGAGACCGCACCCGACGACAGCGAGTGGGGCGGCGACGCCCCGGCCCGGAAAAACAACAACGACGACGAGCAGGCCGACGCCATTGAGCTGGCCCGCAGCCAAGAAACCCTGCAGCAGCACCTGCACCGGCAAATGCTCAGCCTGCGCTTGTCACCCGAAGACCGCGCGGCGCTTTACTTTCTGATTGAGTCGCTCAACGACGACGGCTACCTGGAAGACACCATCGAGGCCTTGGCCGCCGGTCTGGCGGGCGACGACCTCGAAGAGTTCGACGAGCTGCAACACCACTTCACCACCGCCTTGGGCCTCTTGCAAAACATGGACCCACCCGGCGTGGGCGCACGCAACCTGGGCGAATGCCTGAGCTTGCAATTGCTCGACGAGCGCAACACCGAGGAAACGCGCGCGGCCATGGCGGTGTGCAAGCAGCCCATGGAACTGCTGGCCAAGCGCGACGTCAAGCGCCTGAGCGTGGCCACTGGCTGCTCTGAAGCGCTGGTCAAGGCCGCCATTGCCATCATTGGCCGGCTGGACCCCAAGCCCGGCCGGCGCTTTGTGAACGTGGAGCGCAACCTCATCATTCCCGACGTGCTGGTGCAAAAGTCGGGCCGCGGCTTCAAGGTCACGCTCAACAGCGACGTGATGCCCAAGCTGCGCGTGCACGACATTTATGCCAACGCGCTCAAGCAGCACAAAGGCCAGCAGGGTGCGGCGCTCCAGCAGCGCCTGCAAGAGGCGCGCTGGTTCATCAAGAACATCCAGCAGCGCTTTGACACCATCTTGCGCGTGTCCACCGCCATCGTCGAGCGGCAAAAAAACTTTTTCACCCACGGCGAGCTGGCCATGCGGCCGCTGGTGCTGCGCGAGATTGCCGACGAGTTGGGCCTGCACGAGTCCACCATCTCGCGCGTGACCACCGCCAAGTACATGAGCACGCCTTACGGCACCTTTGAGCTCAAGTACTTTTTTGGCTCCGGCCTGGGCACCGACAGCGGCAGCAATGCGTCGAGCACCGCCGTGCGCGCGCTGATCAAGCAATTGGTGGCGGCCGAGAGCGCGGCCAAGCCGCTGAGCGACAACCAAATCTCCGACATGCTGCGCGAGCAGGGCATTGAATGCGCCCGCCGCACCGTGGCCAAGTACCGCGAGGCCTTGCGCATCGCGCCGGCCAACCTCAGAAAGACCTTGTGAACGCCTTGTCCCTGTTCCTGCCCTGCGCCGCCGGGGTGCAGGATTATTTGGCCGCCGAGGT
>CANHKH010000204.1 GCA_947460165.1 Comamonadaceae bacterium | reverse complement strand
CCTTCTGGCGCCACAGGGGCGGCCAGCAGCTGGGCAAAGTGCGTGCGCGGGGCCAAGGTGGGCGGGCCAAAGTCACGCGGCGTCATGGCGGTGGCGCACACATGGCTCATGCCGTCCAGCGCCTCGCTCAAGCTGGCCACCACCCGGGCGCGGGCCAGCACGTCGGTGGCGCCGCTGGCGCGCTCCACCGCCTCGGGGCGGCTGAGCACATCGGCCCAACGCGGGGCGACCAGCACCAGGTCGTCAAAGCCCATGACCTTCATGGCCCGGGCCACGGCGCCCACATTGCCGGCATGGCTGGTGTGGATCAGTACAAAGCGGGTGTGCATGGGCGAGGGGTCCACATAAAAACCGATTGTCGCCGCTGCAAGTGGCTTGCAGGTCTGCGGCCAGCCCCACCGAGAAATCTCCGATTCATGGGTACATTGGACAGTTCAAAATCTGGCCCCTAGAATTAATCGATTCATTGGAGAAACTGCGTTTCACTAATGAAATTAAAAAGCCGATTTTCCTGGCAGACTTCACCCACGGCATCAAAGCGCAGGCGCACATGAACCTCCAAGGCATAGACGAAATCACCTTTGGCACCACAGACCTGGCGGCTTGCCACCGGTTTTTTCAGGACTGGGGCCTGAGTTTGGTGGCCGAGTCAGCTGACCAGCTGGTGTTTGAAAGCCTCAACGGCTGCCGCGTCATCACAGCTCGCTCAGACCTGCCGGGCCTGGCGCCTGGGATTGAGCCCGACCCCACCCTGCGCGAGGTGGTGTGGTGCGTGCACAGCGACGCCGCGCTGGCACACTTTAGACAAAAACTGTCAGATCAGCCTGGGTTTTTAGACACAGGCACACACATTGGCTGCACCGACCCCAACGGCCTGGCTTTGCGGGTGCAGGTCAGCCGCAAGCGGCCAGTTCAGCTGGAAGCGGCCAAAACCAACACCTGGTCAGAGCGCAGCCGCATCAACCAGCCCAGCCCCGCCTACGACAGGGCCACGCCCATTGAGGTGGGCCATGTGGTCATGTTTGTGCACGACCTGGCGGCCACCACCGCGTTTTACCAAGACAAGCTGGGCTTTGTGCTGTCTGACAGCTACCCCGGGCGTGGCAGCTTTTTGCGCTGCGCCCCCGAGGCCGGCCACCACGACTTGTTTTTGCTGCAGCCGCCCGCACCGCGCCGGGGCTTGAACCATGTGGCCTTCACGGTGCGCGATTTGCACGAGGTCATTGGCGGCGGGCTGCACATGTCGCGTTGCGGCTGGGACACCGAGCTGGGCCCCGGCCGGCACCCGATTTCGTCGGCCATGTTTTGGTACTTCAACAGCCCGGCTGGGGCCTTGGTGGAGTACTACACCGACGAAGACGAGCTGACCGCCGACTGGCAGCCCAGAGAATTCACGCCAGGCCCCACGGTGTTTGCCGAATGGGCGGTCAAGGGCGGGATTGACGGCCACACCCGCCGCCAAGTGAACGCCGCGCCGCCCTCGGGCGCATTCATGACCGACAAGCCCAAAACCTAAACCGCAGGAGACCGGCCATGCCTGAAAAAACCCTCTACAACGAGACCCACCAAAGCCGCAGCGTCCCGCCCACGGCCTACGAAAGCTTGTTGGGCGACGCCATTGAACGCGCTTTTGGCCAGGGCATAGACAGCCTGGACGCGCTGGTGGCCTACCTCAACCAAAGCGGCCCCCCAGGCCCCAACGGCGCGGCCTGGACGGCCGAGAGCTACACCGCAGAAATCGCCAAGCTGGCCGTTTGACCCGCCAGCACTCACCTCGCGACTTCCATTGGAGACCCCATGAGCTACGCCCCCATTGCCCTGCACCCCGACCCCATTGAGCGCACGCTGCAGCAAGGGCTCAAAGACCTGTGGTACCCGGTGTGCCCGTCTGGCTTTGTCAAAGACCAGCCGGTCTCGCTGCGCCGCCTGGGCTACAAAATTGTGCTGTGGCGCGACGGCCAAGGCCGCATCAACGCCCTGGAAGACCACTGCCCCCACCGCGGCGCGCCCTTGTCGCTGGGCGTGATCCTGGGCGACCGCCTGGCCTGCCCTTACCACGGCGTGGAGGTGCGGCACGACGGCGTGGTCATGCGCGTGCCCGGCAGCCCCGGCTGCAAGCTCGAAGGCCTGCAGGCCACGCGGCGCTTTCATGCGCAAGAGCAGTGCGGCGCGATTTTTCTGTACAACGCCACAGACCCCAAGCTGGCCGAGCCACCCCCACTGGTCTTGCCCGAACAGCTGACCTCGCCCGAGTGGTCGTCCTTCTTGTGCTACACCGAATGGGAATGCGACTACCGCTACGTGGCCGACAACGTGATCGACCCCATGCACGGCGCCTACCTGCACAAGCAGTCGCACTCCATGGCCGAGGGTGAGTTCAGTGCCGAGTTTCAACTGCGCACCACAGCCACCGGCTTTGTGTTCGAGAAAAAAGGCCAGCGCGGCATCAACTTTGACTGGACCGAGTGGATGGACACCGGCATCCACCTCATGCGCCTGGCCATTCCCTACCCCAAGACGGGCGGGCCGGGCGGGCCCTTCACCATCATTGGCAGCTACACCCCCAATGGGGGGCGCACGGCGGGCGTGTTCCACTGGCGCTGCCGCCAATTGCAAGGCTGGCAGCGCGACACCTGGCGGTTTTTGTACAAAAACCGCCTGGAAGAGCGCCACTGGAAGGTGCTGGAGCAAGACCGCGTGGCCATGGAACACATGGAGCCCGACGCCAACCAACGCGAGCACCTCTATCAGCACGACATGGGCGTGGTGCGGCTGCGCCGGCACCTCAAAGCGCTGGCCAAGCAACAGCTGGACAAGGCCAACGCGGTAGCGTGAGCGGCAAGCTCAAGCGGAATCAGCCTGCGCCTGCTCGTCAAGGCCAGCCTGGCCCTCGCAAAGTTGAAGCAGCACCGTCAGAGCGCGGTAGGCGGCCACCCGATCGGCCACGCTGAGCTGGCGAATCATGCGGGCCTGCGTTCGTCTGGCCATGGGCATGGCTTTTTGAAACAGGGCTGCGCCCTCAGGGGTGAGGCTGCACAAAATCACTTGCCAGCGGGGGTTTCTGCCTTCTTTGTGCATGTGCACCAAACCGCGCTCTTGCATCAATCGCAGCGTCCGGCTGACCTGGGCCTTGTCGACCACGGCAGCCACCACCAGATCCGGAAAAGTCATTTCCCGGGCTTCACCCAGCACCGACAACAAACGCCACTCTGAAATGCTCAGCCCGAACTCGCTGGCGTACTGCGTGGTGATGTTGCGCCGCAAAGCATTGGCTGAGCGGACCACCACCGTGGTCAAAAAATCGTCCACCGACAGGCCAGTGCCGTTTTCATCGAGCTCGGCCCAGGGGCAAAGTTCATTGCTGGCGCTCGATATCGAGGGTTTCAATGTGTCGTGGTCAAGGCTTGATGGCATGGTCTGGGCTTTTTTCAATGGGGTGCATCCTAAACCTCGGGAATTCCCGGTACCTTTGGTGGCCATTTTTTGCGAATCTACGCATCTCTGTTGATCAATCAATAGAAGCCTCAAACTCCAGCTATAAGCCCCAACCACCCCCCCTTTGGAGCAGTTTCATGTCCTTGACCCGACGCCATCTTGTCATTCTTGCTGCCTGCGCCAGCGCCACCCTCACCGCCCCGGCCATGGCACAGGGCGCTTACCCGAACAAGCCCATCACCATGGTGGTGTCTTACCCGCCTGGCGGCGACACCGACGCCATCGCCCGGCTGTTTGCTGAAAGACTCTCGCAGCGCCTGAACCAGTCGGTGGTGGTGGAAAACCGGCCCGGCGCAGGCGGCACCATTGGCAACGCCTTTGTGGGCCGAGCTGCCGCAGACGGCTACACCCTGCTGTTCACGCCCAACCCGTTTACCACTGCCCCCATGGTGATGAACCTGCCGCCAGCGTCGAGCTACGACGTGCTGGGCGGCTTTGAGCCCATCATCAAAACCGCCACCCAGCCACTGCTGCTGGTGGCCCACCCGGGCGTGGGCATCAAAACCATCCCTGAGATGGTGGCCATGGCCAAAGGCGGCAAGACCATGAGCTACGCCAGCCCAGGTGCGGGCTCGCCCATGCATGTGGTGGCCGAGTGGCTGAACCGGGGCGCCGGTGTCAAGATCCAGCATGTGCCCTACCGCGGCGTGGGCCCCTCGGTCACCGACGTGGTGGCCGGCCATGTGAACACCGCCTGGGTCACCATAGGCGCGGTGTCGCAGTACACCAGCAGTGGCCGGCTGGTTCCCTTGGCCATTGGCGATGCCAAGCGCAGCGTCTTGGCCCCGCAAATTCCCACGCTGGTGGAAGCCGGCTACAAAGACGTGGTGGTGGGCGCCTGGAACGGGTTTTTTGCGCCCAAAGGCACGCCCGCGGCCGTGGTCAACACGCTGAACACGCACCTCAACGCCATCTTGGCCATGCCCGACGTGGTGCAAAGGCTGGCCACCTATGGCGCCTTGCCTGCTGGTGGCGCGCCCGATGTGCTGGGCAAAACCAATGCCGAGGAGTTTGCGCTGATGAGCCGCATCATCAAAGACCTGGGCATTCGGGCCGACTGAGCACAAGGACACCACGGCCATGACCGAATCCACGCTGGGCCAAGACACGCCGCAGGTCAATGCCCGCGCCAAGGTGCTGGGGCGCGCGCAGTACGCGGGCGACCTCAAAATGGCGGGCATGCTGCACGGCAAAGTGCTGCGCAGCCCCTACCCGCACGCCCGCATTGTCCGGGTGGACACGCACCGAGCCTTGGCGCTGCCCGGCGTCAAGGTGGTGCTGACGGGGAGCAACTCCTCGCCCGTGCTCTGGGGCGTTCACCACAAAGAGCGGCGCACATTGGCGCTGGACGTGGTGCGCTTTGCAGGCGAGGAGGTGGCGGCAGTAGCCGCTGTCAGCGAAGAAATTGCGCGCGACGCGCTCGACCTGATTGAGGTGGAGTACGAGGAACTCGCCCCCCTGCTCAGCCCAGAAGAAGCCCTGGCCCCAGGCGCGCCCGGCGTGCACCCGGGGCGGGACAACCTCAGCCACGACATTGAATTTGAACGCGGCCAACCTGACGCAGGCTTTGCCCAAGCGGACCTGGTTTACCAAGCCAGCTACCGCACCCACGCGCAGTACCCGGGCTACATGGAGCCCATGGCCACGCTGGCCTCGGTGGACGCCGACGGCCGAATTCATGTCTGGACCTCCACCCAATCGGCTTTTTTGGTGCGAGCCCGCCTGGCCGCTGTGTTGCAGCTGCCGGTCTCGCGCATTCGGGTGGTGCAAACCACCACGGGCGGCGGCTTTGGCGGCAAGATGGTGGAAGACGCCAACAACCTGCTGGCCGCCATGCTGGCGCAAGCCAGCGGCAGGCCGGTGCGCTTGGTCAACAACCGGCTGGAAGACTTTCTGGCCTGCGCCAGCGCCGTGCCCGAGCGCATCACGCTCAAGCTGGGCATGGACGCGCAAGGCCGCATTTTGGCCAAAGAGGTGGACATCGTGGCCGACTGCGGGGCCTACAGCGGCTTGTCGGCCGAGGTCATGCACGTCTCGGCCATGCGCAGCGACAACATGCATCGCTTGAGCCATGTGCGCGCCCGCGCGCGCTTGGTCTACACCCACACGCCGCCGCACGGTGCCTTCCGGGGTTTTGGCGGCACGCAAATGCAGTTTGCCCTGAACAGCCACATAGACACCATGGCCAGGCAGCTGGGGCTGGACACGGTGGCGGTGCACCGGCTCAACGCCATCGGCCAGGGCGAAACCTCGGTGCACGGCTGGAAAATTGGCAGTACCGGCATGCAAGCCTGCCTGGACCAATGCACGCAAGCCATAGGCTGGAGTGACAAACGCCAACGCCCCCCGCAAACCGGACGGCTCAGGCGCGGCGTGGGGGTGGCAGCGGTCATGCACGTGAGCGGCAACCGCACCATTGGCAACTGGGACGGCTCCACGGTGATGCTCAAAATCGGCGAAGACGGCCGCGTTTTGCTGCACAGCGCCGAGGCCGACGCGGGCCAAGGCGCCATGACCATGCTGGCCCAGGTGGTGGCCCACGAGCTCAACCTGCCGCTGGCCCATGTGCAGGTGCTGCAACCCGACACCGACAGCTCGCCTTATGCCATTGGCGCTTTGGCCTCACGCGTGACCATCGTGGCGGGCAATGCCGCCATCGTGGCTGCCCGCAAAGCGCGCGCCATGCTACTGGACTTGGCCGCGCTCAAGCTGGGCGAGCCCGCCGAGGCACTGAGCATTGCCGACCTGGCGGTTCAGGTGGCGGCCGCCCCGGAACGCCGCATCACCCTGGCAGCGCTGGCCCGT
>CANHKH010000203.1 GCA_947460165.1 Comamonadaceae bacterium | reverse complement strand
GTCGCCTCTGAGCTTTGCCTTTGAACAAAGCTTCGCATGAGTGATTCCTCCAGTCAGAGCGCGCAACCCGCGCGGCTCTTGAGCGCCTGGGCCGCCGTGGCCTTGATCGTCGGCATCGTCATTGGTGCCGGCATTTTCAAAACCCCGGCCATGGTGGCCGGCATCAGCGGCGATGCCGGCTGGGCCTTGACCATTTGGGTGGCCGGTGCGCTGATCTCCATGGCCGGCGCCCTGTGCTATGCCGAGCTGTGCACGGCCTACCCGCATGCGGGAGGGGACTACCACTTCTTGCGCCGTGCGTTTGGGCGCGACCTGGCCTTTTTGTACGCCTGGGCACGCGCCACCATCATCAACACCGGCTCTATTGCCTTGCTGGCCTTTGTGTTTGGCGACTACTTCAGCACCTTGGTGCCGCTGGGCGCGCATTCAAGCGCCATTTGGGCTTTGCTCATTGTGCTGGCGCTCACCATGGTGAACATCGCTGGCATCCATGCCTCCTCGCGCATGCAGATGGTGCTCATCACCCTGGAAGTGGGCGGCTTGTTGGCCGTGGTGGTGGCGGGTTTGTGGTTTGGCGATGCGTCTGCCCCCGCCAGCCTGAGCTGGTTTGACAAAGTTCCGCCTGCAGGCGCATGGGGCTTGGCGCTGGTGTTTGTGTTGCTCACCTTTGGTGGCTGGAACGAGGCGGCCTATGTCTCGGCCGAGCTCAAAGGCGGTCCACGCACCATGGTGCGCGTGATCGTGCTCAGCATGCTGGTGCTGACGGCCATTTACCTGCTGGTCAACCTCGCGCTCTTGTGGGGTTTGGGCCAGTCTGGGTTGTCCGGGAGCAAGACCGCGGCCTCCAGCTTGGTGGGCATGGCCTTTGGCCCCTGGGCTGAAAAGGCGCTGGGTTTGTCGGTGGCGATTGCGGCGCTGACCAGCATCAACGCCACCATGATCGTGGGCGCGCGCACCAACTTTGCCCTGGGCCGCGACTGGAGCAGCCTGCACGCCCTGGGCCAGTGGCAAACCCAGGCCGGCGCCCCGCGCAAAGCCTTGTGGGCGCAGGCGGCCATCTCCATTGCACTGGTGCTTTTGGGCATGCAAGAGGGCGACGGCTTTTCCGCCATGGTCGAGTTCACCGCCCCCGTGTTCTGGGGCTTTTTGTTCCTGGTGGGCGTCGGTGTGATGTGGCTGCGCCAGACCGACCCGCTCGCCCCCCGGCCCTTCAAGGTGCCGCTGTACCCCTTGCTGCCGCTGGTGTTTTGCGCAGCCTGCGCTTGGCTCACGTATTCCAGCATCAGCTACGCCATCAGCCAAAAAGCCATCCATGTGTCAGGCTGGTTGATCGCCACTGGCGTGGTGGCGCTGCTGGTCTTGCGCTGGCGTGAAAACCGCCACAGCGCCCGCGAGGCCCGCGCAGCGGCTGCGCCCTGAGCCCCAAGAACAGCCCCGCCGCTTTGGGGCGGCGGGCCTGTTCTTGCCCCAACAAGGCCTTTCCCCCTTGTAGCCAGCTTGCTGGCAAACCGTGGCGATCAACGGGTACTGCCGCAGGCGAACATTCGACGGCAGGCCAGCTCTTACAAAGGCAAACGCCTGCAAACGCTCGCCTGGGACTTGGGTTTTATTCCGGCGTGATGCCCGCCCGCTTGACGGCCAGGCCCCACTTCACCGTTTCGCTGCGAATAAAGGCGCCGAATTGCTCAGGGCTGCTGCCCACCGGGTCGGCGCCGGCCTTGGAGAGGGTCTCGCGCACATCGGGCTGGGCCAGCACCTTGGCCACTTCTTCTTGCAGGCGCTTGACCACGGGTGCGGGCGTGCCCGCCGGCGCGACGATGGCGGTCCAGCCGCTCACGGCCACCGCCGGGTAGCCGGCTTCGGCCATGCTGGGCACCTCGGGGGCGGCGGCCGAGCGCTGGGGCTGGCCCACCGCCAGCGCGCGCAGTTTGCCGGCCTTGACCTGCGCCAGCAGCGCCGGCATGGTGCCGAAGATGAAGTCCACCTGGCCGCCCAGCAGGTCGTTGATGGCGGGCGCCTCGCCCTTGTAGGGCACATGCAAAAAGTCCACGCCGGCCGCGTCGGCCAGCAGCTCGGCCGCCAGCTGCGACTGGTTGCCAATGCCGGCCGAGGCGTAGCGCACAGCGCCCGGCTTGGCCTTGGCGGCGCTCACCAGCTCGGCCACACTCTTGTAGGGCGAGGCGGCATTGACCACCAGCAAAAAGGAGATGGAGGTGGTCTGCGTCACCGGTGTGAAATCGCGCAGGGTCTCGTAGGGCACTTTCTTGTAGATGTGCTGGTTGATGGTCAGCGCGCTGGGCGAGGTCATCAAAAAGGTGTGGCCGTCGGTGGCGCGGGCCACCGCCTCACCGGCGATCATGCCGTTGGCGCCGGCACGGTTGTCGATCACCACCGCCTGGCCCAGCGGGTTGCCCAGCCTTTGCCCGATCAGGCGGGCCGCGATGTCTATGCTGCCGCCCGCCGACTGCGAGACCACGAATTTGAGGGGCTGGCTGGGCCAGGCCGCCGGGGCTTGCGCCAAGGTGGCGCCGCAGGCCAAGGCCAGCGCGGCGCTCAGGGCGGTTTTCCATCCTTGCTTGAATGTTTGCATGTCGGGGTGCTCCTTCAAAAAGTTCAGGGGATAAAGTCGACCAGCGTGGCCACGTCCGGGCAGCGCTCAATGTTCATGAGGGCGGCGCGCAATTGCTCGGCCCGGGCCGCACCCCACAGGGGCACGGCCAGATCCTGGTACTTGCGGTCCAGGTCGGCCTGGGCGTGCGGCCGGCCGGGCTCGCCGCTGGTGAGCTGGCATTGGCCTTGCAGCACGCGGCCGTCCCTCAGCTGCAGGCGCAGGTCCACCCGCTGCTGCTGGGGGTACTGGCGCGTGAAGTCCTCGTCCTCGACCACGTGAACGCGCCGGGCCAGGTCGGCGACCGCCGGGTCGGCCACGGCTTCGTCGGAGAAGGCGCGCAGGCCATCGCGCCCGCCCACCAGCAAGGTGGCCAGGGCAAAGGGGATGGAAAAGCGCGTGCCAAACCAATCGGGCGGGTCCTGCCGCGACAGAAAGGCCGCCAGCTTGTAGGCCCGCACGTCGATGCGCTCGACCTCGGTGGCCGCCACCGGATGCTCTGCCCGGGCCAGCGCGTCGTGCAGCGCGTCGATGGCCGAATGCGCGTAGCGCGCCGTGGGGTAGAGCTTGAGGTAGCCCTCGGTGAGCAGCCAGCGCTGGCCCAGCTCCCGCACGGCCACCTCGTGTGAAAAACCATCGCCCAGCACCAGGCTGAAGGTGGTGTTCACGCCGTCTTCGGGGCCGGTGAAGCCGCTTTGCGCCATGCGCACCGCCATCTGGCCCATGAAGCCGCTGTGGCCGGCATACCAGTTGCGCACGGTGGCGCCGTTGAGCATGGTGTGCCGGTTGGTGGCCATGCAGCAGGAGGCGGCCAGGCTGGCCAGGTTGCGCAGGCTATCGGCCGGCAGGCCCCGCAGGCGGGCCACGGCCAGCGCCGAGCCGACCACGCCAAAGGTGCCGTGGGGGTTGACGATGAGCTTGGGCGTGGTGGCCATGCCTATGCGCGCCACGGTCTCGTAGGCCAGCGCGATGGTGGCCAACAGCTCGCGTCCAGGCAGGTGCAACTCCTGCGCCACGGCCAGGGCCGCCGGAATCACCTGGATGCCAGGGTGGCCGTTGGCCAGGAAGTTGCCTTCGTCAAAATCTAGCCAGGCGCCGGCGATGCCGTTGAGCATGGCCGCGTCCAGGCTGGCGGCGCTGCGGCCTGTGCCTATGACCCAGCAAGGGCCTGCGCCGGCTGCGTCCGCCATCTGCCGCTGAGCCAGGTCAGCGAGTGGCGGCTCGCGCATGCCCCAAGCGATGACGGGCAGCGTGTCCACCAAGATGTGGCGGGTGCGCTCCAGCACCTCGGCTGGAATGTCCTCGGCCGGTGTCTGGCCCACAAAGCGGGCCAGCTGGTCCAGGGGATCGCCTGCGGCGCGGCTCAATTGACTTGGATGCCCGCCGTGCGCACCAGGCGGCCCAGGCGCTGCACGTCGGTGCGGATCAACTCGCCAAACTCTTGCGGGCCGGCGCCCACCAGGTTAAAGCCCAGGCCGCCAAGTTTCGTGCGCACGTTGGGATGGGCCATGGCCTTGGAAAACTCGGTGTGCAGCCGCTGCACCACAGCGGCGGGCGTGCCAGCAGGTGCCACGATGCCGTTCCAAGCGGCGTAGTTGTAGCCCGCCACCCCCGACTCGGCCAGCGTGGGCACGTTGGGCATGACGGGTGAGCGCTGCGCGGTGCTGACGGCCAGCACCTTGAGCTTGCCCTCACGGGCCAGGCCGACCACGTTGGACATGCCCGTGAACATGGCCGGGATGGTGCCGGCCATCAGGTCGGTGAGCGCCGCGCCCATGGCCTTGTGCGGCACATGCGTCATCTTCAGGCCTGCTGCGTCAATGAGAAATTCCATGGCCAGGTGCTGGGCCGAGCCCGAGCCCGTCGAGGTGTAGTTCAGCCCGCCGGGCTGCGCCTTGGCCTGCGCCACAAATTCTTGCACCGTGTTGGCCGCAAAGCCCGTGTGCGTCACCAGCACCAGCGGCACGGTGGAGGTCAGGGTGATGGCCGCGAAGTCTTTCACCGGGTCGTAGGGCAGCTTGGCGTACAGCGCCGGGTTGGCCGCCATGATGCCGTCGTTGGGCATGAACAAGGTGTAGCCGTCAGGGGCAGAGCGGGCCACGGCCTCGGCCGCGATGATGCCGTTGGCGCCGGTGCGGTTCTCGATCTGCACAGGCTGGCCCAGTTGCTCGGCCGCTTGCGCCGCCACCGCGCGGGCAATGGTGTCGACCGCGCTGCCGGCACCAAATGGCACGATGAGCTTGATGGGGCGGTCCGGAAAATTTTGCGCCTGTGAGGGAATGGCCAGGCAGGCCAGCCCAAGCCATGCCAGTCCTGCCATCCAGGACCGGCGTGTGAGTCTGTGCATTCAGGTCTCCTTGAAATCGGTGAGGTGCTGACGGGTACTTGTTAAATTTTGTGCAAGGATAGTCGAGTTCGCTTAGCCTTGTCAGCCAGTGAAACCCTTCCATCCACGCCCTTTTTGCGCACATGACCGACCACCTAGACGCCCTCGCCGACTTTGCCTGCCGCACCACACTGGAGGACGTGGAGCCCCGTGCCTTGTCCCACCTGCGCCACATCCTGGCCGACACCGTGGCCGCCTGCGCCATCGGCAACCAGCAGGCGCCCATGCGCCAGCTGCTGGCCCTGCAGCAGCCCCAGGTGGCCGGGGGCTTGGCCACGGTGCTGGGCACGCGGGTGCAGCTCAACCCGCTGGATGCGGCAGCGCTCAATGCCTCGGCCGGATGCTGGTTGGAGCTTGACGAAGGCAACCTCGCCAGCAATGGCCACCCGGGCATCCAGGTCATTCCCAGCGCCCTGGCCGTGGCCCAGCAACGGGGCAAGAGCGGCGCAGATTTTTTGCTGGCCTGCGCCATTGGCTACGAGCTGGTGGCCCGCATAGGCAGCGCCTGCGACATGCGCATGAGCATTCACCCGCACGGCACCTACGGCGTGGTCGGCGCGGCCGTGGCCGCAGGCCGGCTGCTGGGCCTGGACCGCGCGCAGATGCGCGAGCTCATCAGCCTGGCGGCCTCGTCACCCATCGCTGGCAACCGCCAGGGCATGAAAGAGGGCGCCACTTTGCGCAACTGGTACGCCGCCCACAGCGCCACCATGGGTCAGACGGCGGTGCGCCTGGTGCAAAGCGGTTTCACCGGGCCGCTGGACGGGCTCACGCCCACCTGCAATGACGTGCTGTTTGACAACTTCAAGCCCGAGGTGATGGTGCGTGACCTGGGCCAGCGCTGGTTGCTGGCCGAGGGCTACATCAAGCTCTATGGCTGCGGCCGGCCGATTCACGCGGCGCTCGATGCGCTGCTCAGCGCTCTCGCGCCGCTGGGCTCGCCCCAGGCGTGGCCGCTGGCCGAGGAGGTCGAGCGCATCGAGCTGCGCGGCTTCAAGTTCCTGGTGTTCTTGGGCCGCACCGACATCCGCAACGCCTTTGCCACGCGCTTTTCAACGCCCTTTGCGCTGGCCTCGGTGCTGGTCCACCGCAGCCACGGCATCGAGTGCTTCACCGACGAGGCCGCCGCCGACGCCCGCATCCAGGCCCTGATGCACCGGGTGCACATGCAAGAAGATCCCGCCTTCAGCGCACGCTTTCCGGAGCAGCAAATGTGCGAGCTGAGCGTGTGGCTCAAGGACGGCAGGCGCTTGCAAGGGCGCTGCGACATCATCCGCGGCGAGCCCGCCCACCCGGCCGATGTCCAGGACTACCAAGACAAGTTCATGGCCCTGGGCGCACGGGTCTGGCCTGAG
>CANHKH010000202.1 GCA_947460165.1 Comamonadaceae bacterium | reverse complement strand
CGCGCAGCACGAACTTGCGCACCTTGCCGTTGGCGGTGCGGGGCAAGTCGTCCACGATGTCCAGGTAACGGGGCACGGCAAAGCGCGGCAGGCGCTGCTCGCAAAAGGACCACAGCTCGGCCACATCCAAGGCCTGGCCGGGTCGGGCCACCAAGGCCGCCATCACCTCGTCTTCGGCCAGCTCGCTGCGCACGGGAAAAACGGCGACCTCGGCCACTGCAGGGTGGCTTTGCAGCACCTGCTCGACCTCCCAGGAAGAAATGTTCTCGCCACGGCGGCGGATCGCGTCCTTGAGGCGGTCTATGAAGCGAAAGCGCCCGTCGGGCTGACGAAGCACGCGGTCACCGGTGTGGAACCACAGGTTGCGCCATGCCTGGACGGTCAGCTCGGGCAGGCCCCAGTAGCCCAGGGCGAAGGCATAGGGCTCGTCCGCGCGCACGACGAGTTCACCGGCGGTGCCGTCGGGCAGCGAGACATCGTGTCCGTCAACCACGCGCGCATGAAAGCCGGGCTGCACCTGGCCCATGGTGCCGTCCGCGGGCGCACCCGCCACCGCTGACAGCACGAAATTGGTCTCGGTGGAGCCGTAACCCTCCATGAGGCGCACACCCGTGCGACCATGGAAATCCTGGGCGCCTGCCTGCGGCACGCCCGGGCCCAGGCCGATGCGCACGCGGTGCGCACGCTCCTGCGCGCCCGCAGGCTGGGCCAGCAAAATAGGCACCATGGCGCCTAGCAGGTAGATCACGCTGGCCTGCGCCTGCTGCATCGCCGGCCAAAAGCCCGAGGCGGAAAAACGCGGCAACCACACCCCCTGGCAGCCGGTGACGGCGGCCTGCGCATAGGTGTTGAGCGCGTTGATGTGGAACATCGGCAAGGTGGTGCACAGCACATCAGATTCGGCCAAGCCCAGCACGCGTGCCGTGTTCAGCCCCCAGGCCAGGTACTGCGCGTGCGGACACATCACGCCCTTGGGCGCGCCGGTGGTGCCCGAGGTGTAGAGAATGGCAAAGAGGTCCTCGGGCCCGAGCTCGGCCGCAGCTTCGGGCGCGCCGGGCGCGGGCCAGGCTTCGGTGGGCAGCCCAGGCGGCACCGGGGCCGTGGGAGCATCGACCAGCCAAATGCGCTGCAGCGTGGCGGGCAGCGTCTGGGGCAGGCGTTCGACGAAAGCCGCCTGCGTCACCAGCAGGCAGGCAGCGCTGTCGCGCAGGATGTGTTCGAGCTGGGCCGCCATCAGCGCGGTGTTGACAGGCACCACCACCGCCCCCATCCAGCCGCAGGCCAGCACGGTCTCCAAGAACTCCACCCGGTTGCCGCACATGAGCGCCACCCGGTCACCGCGCTGGATGCCGGCCGCCTTCAGCGCGCTGGCACGGGCCGCGGCATGCCGCACCGGGTCGGCATGCGTCCACTGCGCGCCTTCGATGCGCGCAAAGGGCCTGTCACCGAACTGCTCGGCTTGCCAACGCAACAGGTGCACCAGCGTGCGCTGCGCAATGGGAAAGGCCTCAGTCGCCGTCACGCCCACCACCGAGGTAAGTGGCCTGCACGCGTGGATCGCCCGCCAGCTCGTGCGAGTCGCCCTCGAGCGCGATCTCGCCGGTCTCCAGCACATAGCCCCGGTCAGAGCTCTCCAGCGCGGCGCGCGCGTTTTGTTCGACCAACAAGATGGACACTCCGTCGTCCCGCAGCGAACGCACGATGGCCAGAATCTCCTGCACGATCAGGGGGGCCAGGCCCAGGCTGGGCTCGTCGAGCATCAGCAGGCGAGGGCCAGACATCAGCGCGCGGCCCACCGCCAGCATCTGCCGCTCGCCGCCCGAGAGCGTGTCTGCGCGCTGATGTCGGCGCTCGGCCAGGCGCGGAAAGCGCGTGCAGACCTGCTCGTAACAGCGCTTGAGTTCGGCGGCCGCCAAGCGGCGGCTGTAGGCGCCCAGCACCAGGTTGTCATAAACCGTGAGCTCGCCAAAGAGCTCGCGCTTTTCGGGCACCAAGGTGAGCCCGGCCTCGACCCGCGCCTCCACGTCCCGGGCGCGCAGGTCCTGGCCTTCGAAGAACAGGCCACCGGTGGACGGCAGCAGGCCCATGGCCGCGCCCAGCAGCGTGGTCTTGCCGGCGCCGTTGGGGCCGATCACGGAGACGATCTGGCCCGGCATCAGGGTGAGCGAGACACCGCGCACCGCCTCGACCTGGCCGTAGGCCACGTGCAGGTCGCGGATCTCAAGCATAGGGGTGGCGCTCATGGCTTTGCCTCCTGAGCAGATTCTTGAGCCGCGGCCGGCGCGCCCAGGTAGGCTGTTTGCACTTGCGGGTCGCTGCGCACCTCGGCGGGCAGGCCCTCGGCCAGCTTGGAGCCAAAGTTCATCACCACCAGGCGGTCGACGAGTTTCATGACGAAGTCCATGTCGTGTTCGACGATGAGGATGGTCACGCCCTCCTCGCGCAGGCGGCGAAGCAGCTCGCCCAGCTCTTGTTTTTCCTTGCGGCGCAGGCCGGCGGCCGGCTCGTCGAGCACCAGCAGCAGCGGGTCGGCGGCCAGGGCGCGGGCGATTTCGAGAATGCGCTGCGTGCCCAGGGGCAGGCTGCCCGCCTGCTCGTGCGCGCGCTCGGCCAGGCCGATGCGGTCCAGCTGGCGCCAGGCCTCGGCAAAGACCTGCGCCTCCTCAACGCGGTCCAGCCTGAGGCCCGCCCGCAGCACGCCGGCGCGGGCCCGCGCGTGCGCACCCAGGGCCACGTTGTCGAGCAGGCTCATGTGCGGGCGCAGCTTGACGTGCTGAAAGGTGCGGCCCAGGCCCAGGCGCGCAATGGCGACCTGGGGTAAATGCGTGACGTCCTGGCCCAGGAACTCCACCCGGCCAGCCGTCATGGGGAGCGTGCCGGTCAGGAGGTTGAACATGGTGGACTTGCCAGCACCGTTGGGGCCGATCAGGCCGACGATCTCACCGGCCTTGACCTCAAAGCTCACGTCGTTGACAGCCACCAGGCCGCCGAAGCGCTTGACCGCACCTTGCACCGACAGCAAAGGCGTGCCGCGCGGTGGGCTGGGCCGGCGTGCAAGCGGCGGTGCCGCCACGGGACGCGGCGGGGCACGGCGAATCGGCCAGCGCTTCATGACCAGGCCCATGAGGCCGCCGCGCGCGTAGTGCAGCAGCGCAATGAACAACAGCGCGAAGACCACCGCCTCAAATTGGCCGCCGCGCGTGGTCAGCAAAGGCAGCACGTCCTGCACCGTGTTCTTCATCACCAGCACCATGGCCGCGCCCAGGATGGCGCCCAGCAGATGCCCGACGCCGCCGGCCACCGCCATGAGCAGGTATTCAATGCTGGCCCGCACGTCAAAAGGTGCGGGACTGACGAAACGGTTGTTGTGGGCATAAAGCCAGCCCGCCAAACCCGCCAGCATGGCCGCCAGCACAAAGAGCGTGAGCTTGAGCCGCAGCGGATCGGCGCCCACGCTGGCCAGCAAGATGTTGCCGCCACGCAGCCCGCGCATGGCCCGTCCGGTGCGCGACTGCAGCACGTTGCGACAAAACAGGTAGGCCAGGCCCACCACCACCCACACCAGGTAGTACATGGCCCGCGGCTCGCGCAAGGACCAGGGGCCCAGATGGATGGCAGGAATGTTGGACAGGCCAGTGTGGCTGCCCAAAGACGCCATGTTGCCAAAGACCAAGGCGATCGACAGGCCCCAGGCAATGGTAGACAGGGGCAGGAAATGCCCGCCCAGTCGCAAGGTGATGGCGCCTATGGTCAGCGCCGCAGCGCCCGTGAGCACCAGGGCCAGCACCAAGCCCAACCAGGGCGACAGGCCCTGGCTGGTCGACAACCACGCCGTGGCATAGGCGGCAATACCGACGAAGGCCGCCTGCCCGAAGGAGGTCGCGCCGCCCACGCCGGTGAGCATCACCAGGCCCAGGGCGACGAGCGCGCCTATGCCGATGTCGTTCATCAGCGAGACGCCGAACTTGCCCAGGAACAGGGGCGCCACGGCCATGGCCAAAACGACCACCGCGACGGACACCGTGCGCAAACTCCAACCCGAGGCAGGCACGGCAGACGCAGTAGAAGCGCTCATGCGTCCACCTCCTCTTGTTCTTCTTCAGGGTGAGACTGCAAGGCCGAACGCAGGAGCAGGGCAGGAATCAGCAAACAAAACACAATCAAGTCCTTGAGCGCGCCACTGAAAAAAGACCCAAAGCTTTCGACCAAGCCCACCGCGATGCCACCCAGCGCTGTGATGGGGTAACTCACCAAGCCGCCAATGATGGCGGCCACAAAAGCCTTCAGGCCGATCAGAAAGCCCGAGTCGTAGTACATGGTCATGACAGGCGCGATCAGGATGCCGATCAAACCGGCCAGCAGCGAGGCAAAGGTATAGGCCCACAAGGCAGTGCGGGCCGGGCGTATGCCCACCAGGCGGGCGCCCACACGGTTGACGGCAGTGGCGCGCAGCGCCTTGCCGGCCACAGTGCGCTCAAAGGCCAGAAAGAACAGCGCACTGAGCACGATGGCCGAGCACACCATCAGCATCACCTGGCCATTGACATGCAGGCCACCTGGCAGTGTGATGCCACCAGTGACCAGGGGCGAGGTGCGAAAGCCCTCGGGCCCGAAAAACAGCAGCCCCATGCCCGACAGCAGAAAGTGCAGTGCCAGCGAGGCGATCAGCAGCACCAGCACCGAAGCGTCGGCGATCGGCTGCAGCGCCAGGCGGGCGATGAGCGGCGAGATCGGAATGACCAGCAGCACAGCGGCGGTGATGGACACCACCGCGGGCACCTGCGTGCCAGCCACCGACCAGGCAAACAGACAGGGCAAGGCCGGCAGCACCCCCCAGCCGAGGATGGCGCGCGGGATGCGCGCAGCCTGCCCCTGTCGAAGCGCCTGCACGATCTCTGCGGTCACAGTGAACGCCGCCAAGGTCAGCACCATCCACACGGTGGCAGGCAGTTTGCCGGCCTCCATGGCGGCCAGACTCAAAGCCGAGAACGCGGCGACGTCGCCAAAAGGTACGAACACCACTCGGGTGACCGAAAACACCAGCACCAGCCCGAGGCCGGCGAGCAGGTAGACCGCTCCGCCGGCCAGGCCGTCGATGATGAGGATGAGGGCGACGTCCCAGTTCATGGTTTCAAGGCTCCAGCGTCAGGGAACAAGTTTCCACTGGCCGTTCTCGACCCGCACCACGACGCGGGCGCGGCTGTCAACGCCGTACAGGTCACCGGGCTTGAAGTTGTAGACGCCGTGGGCACCGACCACTTCCTTGGTGCTGAAGATCGCGTCGCGCAAGGCGGCGCGGAACTGCGGCGTGCCCGGTTGCAAGCGGTTGCCGGCCAGCGCGCGGGCGGCGGCGTCGGCAAAAACACGGTAGCCGTCAAAGGAATAAGCCGAGAAAGCGTCGGTGCTGGGCGCGTTGTTCACGCGCTGGTAAGCGGCGCGAAAATCCTGCGTGACCTTCTTGGTCGGGTAGCTGGCGGGCAACTGGTCGGCCACGATCACCGGGCCCGTGGGGATGAAGGTGCCGTTGATGGCGGCACCGCCCACGCGCAGGAAGTCGGGGTTCACCAGGCCGTGTTGGCCGTACAGACCGCCCTTGTAGCCACGCTCGAGCAGGGCCAGGTAGGGCAAGGCACCAGGGGTGCCAGCACCGCCGGTCATGACCGCGTCGGGACGGGCGGCGACGATCTTCAGAACCTGCCCGCTGACGGACTGGTCGGCGCGTGCATAGCGCTCGTTGGTGACGACCTTGATGCCGGCAGGCTCCGCGGCTTTGACCAGCGCGTTGTAGACGAGGTCGCCCCAGGCATCGGTAAAGCCGATGAAGCCCACGGTCTTGACGCCATTGGCCTTCATGCGCTCGACCACGGCGTCTATCATCAGCTGCGGGGGCTGGGCCACGGTGACGGTCCAGTCGGCTTCAGCTGGCGAGAGTTGAATGGGAGACAGGCCCACCGTGGGCGTCTTGCTTTCGCGGCCCACTTGAGAGATGGCGATGGTGGCGGGCACGCCCGAGCCGCCCATGAGGACGTCCACCTTTTCTTCGTCGACCAGCTTGCGCGCATTGCGGCCCGAGGCCGTGGGGTCGGAGGCGTCGTCCAGGACGATCAGCTGAACCTTGCGGCCGTTGATCTCGGGGTACATGGACACCGCCGCCTTCATGCCGTTGGCATAAGGAATGCCCAGCGAGGAGTTGGGGCCGGACAGCGAGACCGACAGGCCGACCTTGAGGTCTTGTGCCATGGCCGTGGCCGAAAAAGCGAGCGCCGCAGTGGCGCCCAGCATCAAACGTGAAAGCGATCGCATAGGGATATCTCCTTGGGGTTGGTGATCGGGGTTCAGGGAAGATTGAGCGCCATGTACTGCG
>CANHKH010000201.1 GCA_947460165.1 Comamonadaceae bacterium | reverse complement strand
GCACCTTTGCCGTGATTGCCTTTGTCTTTTTGGGCGCGGTCATCTTGGCGCAGTCCATCAGCGTGTTGCAGCTGCCGCAAAAACTGCTGGAAGGCATCTCCAGCGTGGGCCTGTCGCCCCTGCTCATGCTGAGCGTGGTGGTGCTCATTTACTTGCTGTTGGGCATGGTCTTTGACGGCCTGTCCATGATGGTCATGACCTTGCCGGTGGTCTTTCCTTTGCTCACTGGTCTGGGCTATGACGCGGTCTGGCTGGGCGTGGTCATCACCATCATGATCGAGGTCGGCATGCTCACCCCGCCCGTGGGCATGAACCTGTTTGTGCTGGTGGGCATCTCCAAGCACCAGGTGAATTTGGCCCAAGCCTCCATAGGCGCGCTGCCTTATTGGCTGCTGCTGATGCTGGGCCTGGTCCTGCTGACCGCCATGCCCGGCATCGCCACCTGGCTGCCGTCGCTGTCTTACAAGTGAGAAGCTGATGAGTGACATCTTGCGCCCCCGCGCCCAAACGCTGATGAGCGCGCAAGGGCTGGACGCCATGGTGGTGGCCAAGCCCGAGAGCTATGCCTGGGCCACGGGCGCCGCACCTGGTGTGGCCTCGTTTTTCAGGCGCGCTGGCTCGGCCTTGGCGCTGATTCCAGCCGACGCAAACCGACCGGTGTCGGCCGTGGCCACCGAGCTGTTTGCCGCGCCCGCACGTGCCGCATTGGGTGAAGCGCAGGTGCTCAGCCACCCCGACTGGGTCGAGACTGCCGACATTCGGCCCTGGCTGGACAGTGGCCATAGCGCGGCCGAATTGGCCGAGCGCAGCTGGCAAGCGGCGGGCCGCGCCCCAGGGTTTTCTCGCCCCGGCGTCTTTGACGCCCGCCTGGCTTTTGCCCGCCTGGGCGAGCTGTTGGCGCGCGAAGGCCTGCAAGGCGCGCGCGTGGGGCTGGACCTGGATTTTTGGCCGGTGGCCGATTTCGCGCTCTTGCGCGAGCAACTGCCCAAGGTGCATTGGTGCGACGGCAGCGCCGTGCTGGGTGCCATCAAGGCTGTGAAGTCACCGCGCGAAATCAAGCTGCTGCGCCAAGCCGCGTCTGTGGCCGAGGCCGGCATGCGCACGGCCATGGCCGCCGTGCATGAAGGCGTCACGCGCGACGCCATTGCGGCGGCCTGGAAGGCTGGCGTCGAGGTCGAAGCCCAGCGCACCGGCCAGCGCCTGTCGGGCCAGTGGGAGTACACCAGCGTGGGGCCGCAGCCCTGGCAGGGCGGCGGTGCGGTGCAGCGTGGCGATGTGATCAAGTTCGATGTGGGCTGCTTGATCGCGGGCTACAGCTCCGACAGCGGTCGCACCTACAGCTGCGGGCCTGCCCGGCCGCGCACCCGCGAGATCATGCAGGCCCTGGCCCAGGCTTTTGAAGCCGGGCTGGAGGTGCTCAAGCCCGGGCACTTGTTCAGCGAGGTGCACCAGCGCGCCACCGCCGCCATGCAGCGCGCCGGCTTTGCCAGTTTTTCACGCGGTCACTTTGGCCACAGCCTGGGGCACGACACCTTTTGCGAAGTCGCGCCCTTCATTGCGGCGCAAGCCCACACACCCATAGAACCCGGCATGGTGCTGGCGTTTGAGACGCCGTTTTATGTGGACGGCGAGGGCGGCTTCATCATTGAAGACCAATTCCTCATCACGGACACCGGCGCCGAGCCGGCTTGGTCGCTGGAGCGTGGCTTGGTGGAGTTGGGTTGAGCGCAGTTTGATGGACCCAACGATCGCCTGAGTCTTCACATTTGCGGTCTGTTCCCGCTGCGCTGTCCACTGTGCGGCTGGCAAGCTCGCTTGGTTGACTTGATTGCGCCCTGTGCTTTACCCGGCACATCCCCAGCCCTGCCGAGCACCAAGCCAAGCCGCCCCACACAGCCCTGTGCAAGCGAGGCGTGCAGGGCTGGTGGACAGGCGCTCAGACGCTCAAAAGGGCTTGAGCAAGAGCTGGATCAGCGATTGACCCAAGAGAGGATGTCGAACCTCCAGCTTGCGAACCACCCAGGGCGCGTCCTTGGCCAGCGTTGTCATCAATTTCTTTTGTTGCGGTACTCGGTCCAGGCGCCTTGCGGTGCTGGTCCGTTGCGTGGCTTGCGAAAGCGTTCGCCGTCCACCTTGGGCGCCTGCGCCGATTCGTCGTCCAGGCGCACCACCCTGGCGACCAGCGTGTTGCCACTGAGGTAGCCGTCCACGTACACGGACTTGCCGCCCACGGTGTCGGTGCTGCCCGGCGCGACCAGTCCCAGGAAGCTGGTGGCCTCGTTCCACTGCACAGTGCGCACGGTGTTGTTCTCCAGCGTGAGTGTGAAGGTCTTGGCCGTCAGGTCGGCGGCCGAGGCCGTGCCCTCCTGTTTGCGGATGACTTGCGTGCTCACGGTGGGCGTGCAGCTCAGGCTCTGGGCCTGGACCACATTGGTGGCCGCCTGCTGCAGGGCCTGCACCTTCACCAGCACTTCGTCGGCGGCGCTCACACCCGGGCAGGCCGTGGCCCAGGTGATGTTGGTGGCGTCCACCGGCACACCGCGCACCACAAAGCTGCTGGCGTCGACAAAGTCGGTGATCGGGCCAATCAGCAGCACCTGGGCCAAGGCTGCCGTGGTGTCTGCTGTGCGCACCTTGACCGTGGCAGCTGTGACGCTGCCGTCGCTGTTCACGCTGCCGCCCACCAGCACATAGGCGCCGTTTTGCACCGGGCTCTGCTTGCCTTTGAGGTCGGTGACGGTGGCGCCAGCCAGCGTGACGAGGGTGCTGCCCAGCACCAGGGTATTGGCCGTGGCGTCATAGCCGGTGGCCACGCCGCTGAGCTGCGCCTTGGCGCCCACGCTGGCGCTGTCTTGGTTGCGGTCAACGCGGATGTGGCTGGCCGTCAGCGTGCTGGCGCTCAAGGGAGCATTGCTGAACGCGGTGACCTGCAGGCCATCGGCCAGGGTGCTGCCGGCCGGACGCAGGGCGCTGCTCGCTGACACTTGCACTGTCAGGCCATTGAGCGTGAAGCTGGCCCCGCCTGCCGTGCTGGTGTAGCCGCTGATCTTGCCGCTGATCTGCAGCTTGGCACCGGCTGGCGCCTTGGCAATGCGCGTGGCCTGCACGGTGTAGCTGGCGTTGCTGCTGCTGTAGACCGGCGTGCCGTGGATCTCCACCAGATCGCCAGCGCTCACGTTGCTCAAGTCGGCATAGCCGCCACCGAAGACGGTGACCGGGCCCAGGGCACTGCTGCCGTTGACGCTGACGTTTTGCGCCGCCACCCTCAGCGTGCCTGCGGTGCTGTTGATGGCGCTGACCTCGCCGATCAAGGCCGCGTCAACCGTGATCTGGCTGGCCTGACCGCGCTCGTCGTGCTTGACGCGCACGCGCTGGCCCAGCTGCACCAGGTCGCTGCTCAAGCTGCCGTCCGCGTTTTCGCGCAGCACCTTGGCCTGGGCGTCTTCAATTTCGGTGCCATCGACCACCACGGAGCCAAAGCCCGTGACGGCACCGGCGGTCAGCAAGACGCCGCTGCTGGCCGAAGGGGTGCTGCCACCTCCTCCTCCTCCGCCACAGGCGGACAGCAAGGACAGGCCCAAGGCCATGGCAGCCCAGCTGCAGTTGCGCCGCGCCAGCGGAGGTTCTTGGGGCGATGCGCTTGAAATTTTTTGAGGGTGCGGGATCATGAAAGCTCCTTGTGATGAAACGATGAGGTCCGTGGGGACCATGGGCTGGTTGGGTAAAAGGGGTAGTCGGGTCAAAAAGGCGCTCAGTTGGGTTTGAGCTTGCGCAGGACCAGCACACCGCCCGTGCGCTGGTATTCAATCTCGACGCTGCGACCGAGCCAGGCCGTCCAATCGATGGGTGCCAGCAGGCTGCGGTCTGTGCGTTGCAGGGTCAGCACGGTGCCGCGCACCAGCACCTGCACACTGCCAGCTTGCAGGGCCTGCAACACGCCGGTGGCCTCTTGCACGCTGCTCTCGGGCAGGGCGATGGAGCATTCCACCCGCGTGGCCACCGGCAGCTGGCCGGGGGCGCTGCTCCGGGCTTGCACCGTGACATACACCTCGGACTGCGCGGGCAGGCCCTGGCAGCCCTCGGCCAAAGCCGAGCTCGGCAGGCGCACTGTGGTGCCGCGCAGCTGCAGGGTGCTGGCATTCGGGGTCCAGTCCAGCGTGCCCTTGAGTTGCACCGAGGGCTGGTCCTGCTGGGTTTGCTCGGTCAGGCTGCTGGCCACCCATTCGGCGCCCTGGCGCTTGAGTTGCAATTGCACCAGCGAACCAGCGGCCGGCGCAGCGCCCACCCAGCCCTCGGGCAGGCGCACGTCCAGACCCTGCACCCGAATGCGTCCGGATGGTGAGTCGCTGCTGGCCACCATGGCGTTCAAGCTCAGGCCCTGGTCGCCTGCAGCCTGCAAGTTGGCATCGGCCACGCTTTGCGCCTGCTGTGGCAAGGTCGAGGGCGATAAAGCGTCTGGGCTCAGGCGCGCCCGCACCAGGCTGCCGACCTGCACACTGGCGGGCAGCTCGGCCGCGTGCAGCTCGTTGCCCTGCGCATCGTCCAGCCACAGTCGGTCGGCGCTGCGGCTGCGCACCGGGGCCGTCAGCAGCAAGGTCGTGGGCGGGCTGAGCAGCTTGTCAATGCGGCTGGCCAGCAGCAGCCACTGCCCGCCTTCACGGCTCCACAGGCCATGCACCTCCAGGGCGTCGCCGGCGCGCACCTGGCTCAGGCCGTCGAACACGGTGGACGCCAAGCTGGCATCTGTGGCACTGACAATGCGCACCCGCTGGCCCAGCAGGGTGAACTCGCCCTGGGCATCGGCATCCGTGGACGCGGTCCCCACCAGCTGAGGCAAGATCAGGATGGTCGAGGCCTGGCCCTGTGAGTGGGTGATGCGCACCCGCTGGCCCAGCTTGGCTTCGGCCACGCCGCTTTCGCCCTCGCGCTGGACCAAGGCTTGCGCGTCGCCATAGGCCACCCCGTCGACCAGCACGCTGCCAAAACCGCTGACCGTGCCTTCGGCCAGGCCGCTGCCGCCGCTGCCCACGCCACCGGCCACGCCCACGCCGCCACCGCAACTGGCCACCAGCAGCGCCAGCACCAGGCCAGCGATCCATGAAAAGAGTTGGGTCATCATGAGGGGTCCGTCACATTGGGGTCGGCCTGTGCCGCCGGCGCCTGCTCTGGCGCACTGAAGCTGAACAATCCAAGGCGAAAGCGATGCGCTGCGGCCTGCCCGGCATCGCGCTCGCACAAGGGCGTGGCGGCCTCGACCACCTGCTTGAGCACCTGCGTCCACAAGGTGTTGGCCAACTGGTTGAGCTCGCGCACAGACTCGGCAGACAGACCGTCGGCAAACACGCTTTGCTCCAAAAACTTGCCCTGGCCCTGGGTGCTGAGGTTGTGCACGCCCGCGTGCAGGTGGTCGGCCACGGCGCCGGCCATCAGGCGGCGCGCCTGCTCCTCATGGGCGTCGGGCACAAAGGCCTCGCGCAGCAGATGCACCTGTGCGTCCTCCTCGCGCACCAAGCCCAGGCGCTGCAACTCTTGCAGCACAGCACGCGGGTGCACATCGCGCGAGACCGCCTGCGCCAGGGCTTCAAAAGACGGCGCCGCACCGGCCAATGGCAACACGTCCGGCAAGGCGTCATCGGACAGCCATCGGGTGAGCACCTGGTTGGCCAGGCTGGGCTTGCCCCAGTCGTCGCGCTGTCCGCGCGCGGCCTGCCAGTCGGCCTGGGCGCTGGCACCCAAGGCCCGCACATCTTTGCGGTGCAGACCCGACAAAAGGCTGAGCGCCGAGTCGGTGGCTTTGTGGCCACTGCGCTCGAGTTCTTGCTGGGCCTGCGCCAGAAACAAGGGCTTGAGCGCGGCGGTGAACTCGCCATAGCCCACGCCTGAGCGCAGCAGCCAGCTGACCAGCGGCTGCGCGATCCCGAGCGCTTCGGGCAGTACAGAGGGGGGGCGATCCACAGGCATGGCTCAACTATATGTGAAAATTTCCCATATTTCAAGATGTCCTTGCTTGAATTTAGAAGTGGCGCCCGGCCACCACCCTTGCCAGCCGCTGACGCGCTTTGCCTGTGCTGCGTTATGCGGCTGAACAAGAGGGGAGTGCTCAGTGGACGGTGTCTTGATCGCGGAGCATGGCCGCGCCCTTGCCCCAAGGGCCTGAGACCTGCCAAGTGGATTCCCCTGAGCCAACTCAGCGGCCCCGGCGATGTGCAGGCAGGCTCTTCTATAAAACACGGAAAAATAAAAATCCCCGCCAACATATGAAATGAGGCATAATCAATGCAGGGCAAGCAGCTGACACTTCAGCCATTTGCCCCTCCTCGGTGTTCACCGGGGCTTGTTTGTTCGGCATGTGCCGGGCGGTTGCGCT
>CANHKH010000200.1 GCA_947460165.1 Comamonadaceae bacterium | reverse complement strand
CCAGGCGGGCAGCTCGTCGGGTGTGCATTCGGCCAAAAAAATCGCGCCTTGCGTCACGCTCAGCCAGGCCAGGCCGCAGGCGTGGCGCGCGCCTTGGTGCACGGCCAAGAGCAGCGACTCGGTCTTGTCGCTCAGCAGCTCGGCGTCGGTCACCGTGCCCGGCGTGACCACCCGCACCACGCGGCGCTCCACCGGCCCCTTGCCCGCGCCCACCTCGCCCACCTGCTCGCAAATGGCCACCGACTCGCCCAGCTTGATGAGCTTGGCCAAATAGCCTTCGGCCGCGTGAAAGGGCACGCCCGCCATCTTGATGGGCTCGCCCGCCGACGAGCCCCTGGCGGTCAGCGTGATGTCCAGCAGCTGCGCGGCTTTTTCGGCGTCGGCATGGAAGAGCTCGTAAAAATCGCCCATGCGGTAGAACACCAAGGTGTCCGGAAAGTCTTTTTTGATGGCCAGGTACTGGGCCATCATGGGCGTGTGGGCCTCGGCCTTGGCGGGTTTGTCCAGCTTGGTCGGCGTCGATTCAGTGTTCTCCATGGATCTCAGTCGCTTGTGTTTTTTGTCGACCTGTGGCGGTCTGTCGCCCCCGTGCAGGGCGCTCCGGACAGCCATTGTCGTCGGGCCGCCGCGTCAGGGGCCGATCGGGGAGGGGGCTTGAGTCCGTGACCGCATTCACCACCATGAGAGGGCTGAAAAGCGGCCAGGAAGTTGTGCCAAGTGGCCATTCATTCCAAGAGCCCACAGGCCATCGAGCCAAGTCACCACCCTCTCAAGCTCAAATCCCGCTGGGCCGTTTGAGCACGGCTGCACGGTCTGCGCTGAACAACTCGACCTCGCGGGTCTGGCCTTGGCGGCGCACCGTCAGGGTCAGGCGGCTGCCGGCGGGGCCCAGGGTGCGCAGCAGGCGGTAAAAGTTGGGCAAGTCTTCCAAGATTTGACCTTGCATGGCGACCAAGGTGTCGCCCACGGCGATGCCCGCCTGCGCCGCAGGGCTGTCAGGCGTGACCCTGATCACGCCCAAACCACCTGTGGTCAGGGGCTCGCTGCTGATGCCCAGCCAGGGCGTGGCCGGGCCAGCGCGCTTGCCGCTTTGCAGCAGGTCGGGCAGGGGGTCTTTGAGCAAATTGACGGGCACAAACAAATTGCCAGGCAGCGGGAGCTTGTCTCCATAGACGTTTTGCACCAGCAAGGAGCCTATGCCCACCAAGCGCCCTTGTGTGTCAAACAGCCCCGCACCACTCCAGTTGTTCACTGCGGGCAGCGTCATCAAAGGGGTTTCAAGCAGGTATTCCCAACTGCCAGCAAACGTTTTACGCGAGACCAAAGCCAGAGGCGTGGGCTCAGGCTCGTTTTGCCCCAAGGTCCACAAGGTGCTGGAAGTGGGCAGGTCGTCAGAGTCCCCCAGAGGAACCGAGTCCAGGCGCAGCGGTACCAAGGCGCGGATCAGGCCCAGGCCGCTGGCGTAGTCCACGGCCCGCACGTGACCCGGAATGCGGCGACCTTGGTGGTCGATCAAGTCCACGCTTTCGGCTTCAATCAGCAAGTAACCGACCGTCAGCACCAAATCTGGGCCGATCACCACACCCGAACCCAGGCGACGCTGACCCAGGGAGCGGGCGGTGTTGGCCTGAGCATCGCTGCGGCTTTGCACCGCCACCACCCCTTGCATCACCCGCAGCAGCGGCTCGGGCTGCAGGGTTTGACGCTGCGCTGGCGAAGCGTCAAGACCGCCGGCGGGCTGAGCCAGCGCCAGCGTGCCAGTTAAGAGAGACGAGAACAAAACAGTCAAAAGTCTATAAGTCATGCCCAGTCCTTTGAAAAATCTTAAAAATTTGGTTTGCGCGCTGCGCGGGCTTTGAACTTTTGAGCCATGTTCGATCTTCAGCGTGCGGTGCAATCAGTGCTCATCCCAAGGTCCTCTCAAGGGGCAGATTCCGCCTGCAGCCAGAAAAAACGCGAAGCAAAGTTTTTTCAGTCCCCGATGACCACCATGCTACGCGGAATTGAAAAGTTGGTCTGCTGTTCGTCCATGCCGCCTCATTCATTGCACAGCTTGCCGCACGCACTTGAAGCTGATGCGCGTGTTCACACTCTTGAGTGCAAAGCCTTCACTTCACTGGCTCCTTCAACTGCAGCGCCGCCCCCAGCGCCAGCGCACAAATGGCCGCCAGCATCAAAAACGCCTCATTGAAGGCCGCCAGCCTGGCTGCGCTGGTGGCGGCCTGGGCCAGGCTGTCGCCGTGCGCGGCAATGCGCCACTCCAGCACGATGGCGCACAAGCTCACACCGGCAGCGCCCCCCAGCATGCGCAAAAAATTGATGGCGCTGGCGCCTTGTGCAATGAGCGAGCGGTCCAGCGCGCGCATGGCGCCCAGGTTGAGCGAGGGCAGCACAAAGCCCAGGCCAATGCGCCCCAAAATGGCCCAGGCCACCAGCAGCAAGAGGGGCGAGCTCAGCGTGACGGTGACCATGAGCGCAAATGAGGCCGCCAGCAAGGCCAGGCCCACGCTCACCAGCATCCAGCTGGGCTGGCGGTCGGCCAGGCGGCCGACCACGGCAATGGTCAGCGCCAGCACCAGGCCTGCGGGCAGCAAGATGGTGCCCACATGCGAGGCCGACAGCCCCAGGCCCAGCTGCATGTACACCGGCAGCAGGTAGGTGGAACCAAACAAGGCCGTGCCGTAAATAAAGGCCACCACCGAGCCCATGGCAAAGCTGCGCACCTGGAACAAGCTCAGGTCCACCAGCGGCTCGCCCCCTGCGGCGGCCAAGCGCCGCTGCCACCCCACAAAGCCGGCAAAAAGTGCGGCGGCGGCAGCCAGCAAAGCGGCGCCTTGCAGCGCGTGCTGGCCCAGGTCGGTCAGGCCATTGAGCAGGCACAGCGTGCCAGCTGTGCCTATGAGCAGCCCACGCCAATCGAGCGCCTGGCCGCGAGCGGCCGCAGCGCCACCGGGGGCGCTGTCGGGCACGAATTTCCAGGCCATCCACAGCGACAGCAGGCACAGCGGCACGACCATGAAAAAGATGGAGCGCCAGCCAAAAAAGTCGACCAAGACCCCGCCCACGCTGGGGCCCAAAGCGGGTGCCAGCACCACGCCCATGCCAAAAATACCGCTGGCCCGGCCTTGCTGGTGCGGCTCAAAGGCACGCAAGATGACGATGGCCGGAATCGGCTGCACCACGCCGGCGGCCAAGCCCTCGGCCAGGCGCGCGGCAATCACCAGGTTGAAGTCGCTGGCCAAGCCCCCCACCACGCCGCCGGCCAAGAGCAGCAGCATGCAGCCGGCGTAGACCCGTTGGTAGCCGTAGCGCGCCAGCAGCCAGGGCGTGGTCAGCATGGAGGCCGTCATGGCCACCATGAAGCCCGAGCTCACCCATTGCGCCCGCTCCTGCCCCAGGGCAAAGTGCAAGCTCATGTCGGGAATGGCCACGTTGATGATGGTCGAGGACATGATGGACGCCATGGTGCCCACCATCAGCGAGAGCAGCAGCAGCCAGCGGTAGCGCGGCCCGTGGCGCGCCTGCAGCGCCATCAAGCTGCCTGAGGGCTCGCTCATGCGGCAGCGCCTGGGTGTTCGGGGCAGGGTGGGGCCGTTTGCAGCCCTGCGGGTTTGTACAGAACGGGCAGGCACGAAAAGGGACTGGGACAAGGCATGGCCCCAGTTTAGGGGCCAGCGCTTTAGCCGTTTGTGCCGGCCAGTCGGGTGCATGGGCTCAGCAGGGCAGGAGAGCACAAGATGGCGGCCAAGCCTGGGGGCGGGTCTTGGTTGACGCTCTTCTACAATGACGCCTTCAGTGTTCTCTTCGCATGCTTTCCCTTTCCCCCATCCAGGTTCCCAAGGCCGCCGACGTGCTGGCCGACAGTTTGCGTGAGCAAATATTGGAGGGGCGACTGCGCGTGGGCTCGGTGCTGCCCAATGAGCGCGACCTGTCTGCCCAAGCGGGGCTGTCGCGGGCCTCGGTGCGCGAAGCCTTGCGCATCTTGGAGGTCGAAGGCCTGATTGCCACGCGCACAGGCCGCAACGGCGGCTCAGAGGTCATCCGGCCCAGTGTGGCCACCATAGAGCGCTCCATTGGCATTTTTATCCGCGGGCAAAACATCCGCCTGGAGTCGGTGCTGCAGGTGCGCGAGGCCATAGAACCCCACGCCGCCCGCTTGGCAGCGCTCCACCGCAGCGACGAAGACTTGGCCAGCTTGCAAGCCAGCCACGACCGGCTGCTCAGGGACATCGACGACGTGCCCGCCTTTTTGCGGGCCAACCTCGACTGGCATGTGGGCGTGGTGCTGGCCTCGCACAACGAGTTGCTCAGCGCCTTTGTGTCGGCTTTTGCCCAAACCGTGTTTTTGGCCTCCGACCTGCAGGGCTTCAGCCCGCCTGAGATTCGCCGCACCGTGGCCCAAGCCCATCAATCCGTGATGGACGCCATCCGTGCCCGCGACGCCGACGCCGCCTGGCGCCGCATGTCCCGCCATGTGGGCGCCTACGTGGACCGAGCCCACACCGTGGGTGCTGCCCAGGCGGACTGATCGCGGTCAGCACACCTGTGCTTTCCCTTGGACCCTGAACCCTGAATCACGCCTCAGTGCGGCTCGCCAGGGTTTCTTCACGGCAAGGTTTTGCCTGTTTGTCATGTTTCATTGACAGCTGCATCAGGGAAAATCCTTATAAATGGTCTGACCAAATGCATGTTCGGCCAAATAAGATGGCGGCCAGACCCTCCCTGGCCCCATGCTGAACCTCTCCACCCTCGACATCCCCAAAGCCGCTGATGTGCTGGCCGAGGTCTTGCGCGAGCAAATCCTGGAAGGCCAATTGGGCGAGGGCAGCACGCTGCCCAGCGAGCGCGCGCTGGCCGAGCAGTCGGGCCTGTCGCGGGCCACGGTGCGCGAGGCCTTGCTGATTTTGGAGCTCGACGGCCTGGTGCTCACCCGCACCGGCCGCAAGGGCGGCGCCGAGGTGGTGCGCCCGCGCAGCGAGCGGGTGCAGCGCTCCATTCGCACTTTTATTCGCGGTCAAGGCGTGCGTTTTGAGTCGGTGCTGCAAGCGCGCGAGGCCATTGAGCCGCAGTCGGCCCGCCTGGCCGCCTTGCACCACACGCCCGAGGACTGGGCGCGGCTGAGCCAGTGTCACCAAGCCATTGCAGACCGCATCGACGACGTGCCGTCTTTTTTACAGGCCAACCTGGACTGGCATGTCAGCCTGGTGCAGGCCAGCCACAACGAATTGCTGATCGCTTTCACTCAGGCCATTGCCCAGGTGGTCTACAAGGCCACCGATTTGCGCGGTTTTAACTCGCCCGAGGTGAGGCAGGCGGTGGTGCAAGCGCACCAAAAAGTCATGGACGCTGTGGGCCAGCGCGACGCCGACGCCGCCTGGCGCCGCATGGGCCGCCATGTGGGCGCCTACGTGCAGGCCGTGGAGCAGCGCAACAAAGACAGCAGGCTGGCGCTGGTGTCATCCCCCACCTTGGCGGCCAGTTGAGCGGCCCGTTTTTTTCAAAAGGTCAAACCCATGAAACTCGCACATTTGACTTTCTGGCTTGGCGCCTGCTTGATGGGCAATGCAGTGCTGGCCCAGAGCGCGGAGCCGGCTTTCCCCAGCCGCCCCGTCAAGATCGTCGTGCCCTTTGGCGCGGGCAGCGGCACAGACACCGCCACCCGCTTGCTGGCCCAGCGCCTGGAGGCGGCTTTCAAGCAAAGCGTGGTGGTGGAAAACCGCCCGGGTGCCAATGGCTCCATTGCCAGCGTGGCCGTGGCCCGCTCGGCCCCCGATGGCCTGACCCTGCTGATGGGCACCAACTCCACCCATGGCGCCAACCCGGGGCTGGTGGCCAAGCTCGGTTACGACCCGGTCAAAGACTTTGTGCCCGTGGGCATGGTGGCCACTTTTTCGAGCTTTTTGGTGGTCCACCCCTCGGTGCCCGCCCGCACCCCCGCTGAATTGCTGGCTTACGCCCGCGCCAACCCCAAAACACTGAGCTTTGCCGCTGGCAACACCTCCAGCCTGATGATGGGCGAGATGTTCTCCCGCCGCGCTGACGCCGACATGCTGCGCGTGCCCTACCAAAGCAACCCGCTGGGCCTGACGGATGTGATTGCCGGCCGCGTGCAGGTGATGTTCCCGGACATTTCTTCCAGCATCGCGCATGTCAAGTCTGGCGCGGTGCGGGCCTTGGGCGTGGTCAGCATGGGCGGGCGCAACTCCCAGGCGCCCGACATTCCCACCCTGGCCGAAGCCGGCGTGGCCGACTTCAATTTTGTGGGCTGGATTGGCCTGTTTGCCCCGGCAGGCACGCCCGAGCCCGTGGTCAAGCGCATTGCCGAAGAGCTGGAGCGCGTGGTCAAAAGCGCCGAGATGGCCCAGCGCCTGCCGCAAATCGGTGCCGACGTGAATTGGATGGGACCGGCCCAGTTCCAGCCCT
>CANHKH010000199.1 GCA_947460165.1 Comamonadaceae bacterium | reverse complement strand
CGGGTATTTTCGTGGTGCTGGGCCTGCTGGCCTTGCTGGTGCCCAGCTGAGCGGCTCAGCCTTCAGACCAGGCCCCAAGGCCACGGCTATACTTGAATCAGCGCCGATTTGCCCAGCTTGCGGGCGCTTAAAAAAATACTGCTAAAGACGATGTCGCGCACCCGGATCGCCTTTGAGCGCTGCCGGGTTTTGTTTTTTCAAGAGGCCATGTCCTTCGCCCAGCCTTTGGTGGCGACGCCACAGACCATGCATTTCGAGGAGCCGCTGGCGCTGAGCAGCGGCGCGTCTTTGCGCGCCTACGACTTGAGTTTTGAGACCTACGGCACGCTCAACGCCGAGCGCTCCAACGCGGTGCTGGTCTGCCATGCGCTCAATGCCTCGCACCATGTGGCGGGCGTTTATCTGAACGCGCAAGGCCAGGTGCAGCCCCGCTCTGAAGGCTGGTGGGACAGCATGATTGGCCCCGGCAAGCCTTTGGACACCCAGCGCTTTTTTGTCATCGGCGTGAACAACCTGGGTTCTTGCTTTGGCTCCACCGGCCCCATGCATGTCAACCCCGACACCGGCCAGGTGTGGGGCGCAGACTTTCCGGTGGTCACCGTCGAAGACTGGGTCAACGCCCAGGCCCGCTTGCTGGACAGATTGGGCATCTCACAACTGGCGGCTGTGATGGGCGGCAGTTTGGGCGGCATGCAGGCGCTGGCCTGGACGCTGCAGCACCCCGAGCGTGTGCGCCACGCCGTGGTGGTGGCGAGCGCGCCCAACCTCACGGCCGAGAACATTGCGTTCAACGAGGTGGCCCGCCGCGCCATCGTCACCGACCCCGACTTTCATGGCGGCCACTTTTACCGCCACGCCACCATCCCCCGCCGGGGCCTGCGCATAGCGCGCATGATCGGCCACATCACCTACTTGAGCGACGACGTGATGAACGAAAAATTTGGCCGCCAACTCAGGAGCGTGGCCGGCGAGGTGGCCGCCGGCCGGCCCTACCAGTTCAGCACGCAAGACATTGAGTTTGAAATTGAGAGCTACCTGCGCCACCAAGGCGACAAGTTCGCCGAGTACTTTGACGCCAACACCTACCTCTTGATCACGCGCGCACTCGACTACTTTGACCCGGCCCGCACCCACGGCGGCGACCTCTCGCGCGCCTTGGCCGCAGCCCGCGCCAAGTTTTTACTGGTGAGCTTTAGCACCGACTGGCGCTTTTCACCGGCCCGCAGCCGCGAGCTGGTCAAGGCCTTGCTCGACAACCAGCGCGATGTGAGCTACGCCGAGATCGACGCCCCCCACGGCCACGATGCCTTTTTGCTCGAAGACGCCCGCTACCTCGGCGTGGTGCGCTCTTACTTTGACAAGGTCACGCTGTGAACGCCGCCACCGTGTCTGCCGACCTGCGCCACATTGCCAAGCTGGTGCCCCAAGGCGCGCGCGTGCTCGACCTGGGCTGCGGCACCGGCGAGCTGCTGGCCCACCTGATGCGCGAGCGCGGCTGCACCGGCTACGGCGTGGAGCTCGACGACGCCAATGTGCAGGCCTGCGTGGCCCGTGGCGTGAACGTCATTCAGCTCAACCTGGAAGAAGGCTTGGCGCTCTTTGCCGACAGCTCGTTTGACGTGGTGCTGCAAATTGACACCTTGCAACACTTGCGCAACACCGAGGTCATGCTGCGCGAAACCGCCCGCGTGGGCCGCCTGGGCATTGTGGCTTTTCCCAACTTTGCGCACTGGCCCAACCGCTTGGCCGTGCTGCGCGGCCGCATGCCGGTGACCAAGGTCTTGCCCTACCAGTGGTACGACACGCCCAACATCCGGGTGGGCACGCTTTGCGACTTTCGGGCTTTGGCCATTAAAAACCAGCTGCACATCCTCGACGAGTTTGGCCTGCAAGACGGCCGCGAGGTGCGCTGGTGGCCCAACGTCTTGGCCAGCCGCGCCGTTTTCAAAGTGCAGCGTGCATGAGCCCAGGCATGAAGGCTGCACGCCACAAGCTGCCCATGAGCGGCAGGTGGTGCGCCTTCCAGCCCAGCCAGCCTGGCCCGCTTAAACCTCAGGCCCAGCCCGGGCGCACACGCCTTGCCTGCCCATGAGCGCTGCAGCCACGTCCCCCTGGCTGGAACGGCTCTTTGGCAGCTGGGTGGGTTTTGTCACACGCCAAACCTTGCGGGCCGACCTCATGGCCGGCCTTTTGGGGGCGGTGCTGGTGCTGCCGCAAGGCATTGCCTTTGCCACCTTGGCGGGCATGCCGCCCGAGTACGGGCTGTACACCGCCATCATTCCTTGCATCATTGCCGCGCTGTTTGGCTCGAGCTGGCATGTGATGTCTGGGCCCACCAATGCCAATTCGCTGGCGCTTTTGGCCATGCTCTCGCCCTTGGCCGTGCCCTTTGGCCCGGCTTACGTGCAGCTGGCGCTGGCCGTGACGGTGATGGTCGGCCTTCTGCAGTGGTTGATTGGCGCCTTGCGCCTGGGCATGCTGGCCGACTTTATTTCCCCGTCTGTGCTTTTTGGTTTTACTTCTGGGGCGGCCGTGCTCATCATCGTGCACGCGCTGCCAGCCGTGATGGGCTTGGCAGTCGGCGGCTCGGCCTGGGCGGTGGTCCAGGGCTTGTGGGCGCAGGCAGGGCAGTGGCAGCCGGCGGCCTTGGCGGTGGCCCTGATCACCGTGGGCGTGACCCAGGCCGTGCGGCGCTGGCGGCCGCGCTGGCCGGCCATGCTCATGGGCCTGTCGGTGGCCACCGCGCTGGCTTGGTTGGCGTCCTTGCAAACCCAGTCGGCGCCTTGGGTGGCCGACCTGGCCGAAGTGGGCGCCGTGCCCGTGCCCTGGCCGCACTTTCAGGTGCCGCAAATCGACTGGGCCTTGTTGCCCGAGCTCATGGGGCTGGCCCTGTCGCTGACCATTGTGGCGCTGGGCCAGGCAATTTCCATGGCCAAGGCGGTGGCCGCGCGCTCGGGCCAGCGCATAGACGCCAACCGAGAGTTCCGGGGCCAGGGCCTGTCCAACCTGGTGGGTGGGTTTTTCTCGTGCTACGTCTCGTGCGGCTCGGTCAACCGGTCCATGCCCAACCTGGAGGCCGGCGCCCGCACGCCCATGGCCGCCGTGTTCTCGGCCTTGCTGCTGCTGCTTTTGACCGCCGTCAGCGCCTCGCTGCTGGCGCGCATTCCCATGGCCGCCGTGGCCGCCTTGCTGCTGCTGGTGGGCTGGGCGCTGCTGGACTTTGTCCGCTGGCGCGAGCTGCTGCGCCTGTCGCGCGCAGAGTTTTTTGTGGCCGCCACCACCTTGGTGGCCACGCTGACGATTCGCCTGGAAATGGCCATTTTGTTGGGCACGCTGCTGTCGCTGCTGGCTTTTTTGCTGCGCACCGCCCGCCCGGCCATGCGCACCATGGGTTTTGATAGCAGCGCGCCCGAGCGACAGTTTGTGGTGCTGGACGGCCAGGGCGAGGGCGAGCACAAACAGCTGCCCGAATGCCCCCAGCTCAAGCTGCTGCGCATGGAAGGCGAGGTTTACTTTGGCGCCTGCACCCATGTCTCAGACACCTTGCAGGCGCTGCGCAGCGCGCCCCAGCCGCAAAAGCACCTGCTGGTGATGGGCAAGAGCATGAACTTCATTGACCTGGCCGGCGCCAAGCTCTGGGAGGCCGAGCTCACCGCCCGCCGCGCCATGGGCGGTGACTTGTACTTTCACCGGCCACGCCCCGAGGTGTTGCGCATGTGGCAAACCACGGGGTTCACCCGCCTCTTGGGCCCTGAGCACCAGTTTCCCGACAAACGCACGGCCATTGCCACCATTTTTGACAAGCTCGACCCCGAGGTCTGCCGCACTTGCCAGGCCCGCGTTTTTTGGGAATGCCAGCGCCTGCCGCCGCCCTCAGGGCCCGCGCCATGACGGCGCGTGCCTTGGTGCCCGCCCGCTGCCCGGGCCTTCTTTCTCGCCGCACAATCGGGCCATGTTGATTGATGTGACCCGCCGCCACTGGGGCCAGCTGGTGATGGCCAGCTTGGCCCTGCCGTCCCTGAGCGCCTGCAGCAACCCGGCCGTGCAATTGCTCACCCAGCGCAGCTTGAACTTGAGCCGCGAGCAGCTGCAAGCGGCCCTGGGCCAGCGCTTTCCCATGGAGCAGCGCGTGGCCGACGTGCTGGACGTGCGGCTGAGCGCGCCCAAGCTCAGTTTGCTGCCGGCTTCAGGCCGCGTGGCCACCGAGTTGCAGCTCGACATCACCGAGCGCCTGCTGCAAAGCACGCACCCGGCCAGCCTGGCGCTGGACTTTGGTTTGCGCTTTGAGCTGGCCGATCGCAGCGTGCGCATGCACAGCGTGCGCGTGCAGCAGCTGGTGTTCACGCGCCTGGCGCCGTCCTACCAAACACTGATGAACCGCTACGCCCCGCGCCTGGCCGAGTGGGCGCTCGACGGCCAAGTGCTGTACCAAGTCAGCACCGCCGACTGGAACACCTTGCAACTGCTGGGCCTGCAGCCCGGCGAATTCAAGGTCACGCCCCAGGGATTGAGCCTGGACTTTCGCCCGCCCGCTCCCGCTGCCCCCAAGCGCTGAACACTCATTTTTTTCAAGGACCCCGCCATGAACGCCCCCCTGCCTGCTTCTGTTCTTCATGCCGCCACCGCGCTCGACCAGGTCAGCGCCCAGTGGGACCAAGACATCGTGGCCCAACTCTCAGACTACATTGCCATCCCGGCCAAGTCGCCCGCCTTTGACGCAGACTGGGCGCAGCACGGCCACATTGAGACCGTGGTGCGCCACGCCGCGGCCTGGGTGGAGGCGCAAAAAGTGCCTGGCCTGACCCTGGAGGTGCTGCGCCTGCCCGGCCGCACGCCAGTGATCTTTTTTGAGGTGGCCGCCACCCGCCCCGTGCCCGCCGGCTCCAACGTGGCGCAGCCCACGGTGCTGATGTACGGCCACCTGGACAAGCAGCCCGAGTTTTCAGGCTGGCGCTCAGACCTGGGCCCCTGGATCGCCCACTATGAAGACGGCAAGCTTTATGGCCGCGGCGGCGCCGACGATGGCTACGCCATTTACACCAGCATTGCCGCCGTGCAAGCGCTCAAAAGCCAAGGCGTGGCTCACCCGCGCATCGTGGGTTTGGTCGAGACCTGCGAGGAAAGCGGCTCTTACGACCTGCTGCCCTATGTGGACGCGCTCAAGTCGCGCCTGGGCGAGGTGGGGCTGGTCATTTGCCTGGACTCGGGCGCCGGCAACTACGACCAGCTGTGGCTGACCACCAGCTTGCGCGGCATGGCCAGCGGCACGCTCAAAGTGGAGGTGCTCACCGAAGGCATTCACTCGGGCGACGCCAGCGGCCTGGTGCCGTCTAGCTTTCGCATCATGCGCCACCTGCTGGACCGGCTGGAAGACAGCGCCACCGGCCGCCTCTTGCCCGCCAGCTTTCATTGCGACGTGCCCGCCGAGCGCCTGGCCCAAGCCCAGGCCACCGCGCAAATTCTGGGCGACGAGCTCTACAAGCGCTTTCCCTGGGCGCACTACGACTGTGGCGGCTCCACCGCCTTCACCCTGCCCACCACCACCAACCCCGTTGAAGCCCTGCTCAACCGCACCTGGCGCCCCACGCTGAGCGTGACCGGCGCTGAGGGCTTTCCCGCCCTCAAAGACGCAGGCAATGTGTTGCGGCCCTACACCGCTTTCAAGCTCTCGCTGCGCCTGCCGCCCCTGGTGAACGCGGGCCAAGCCGTGCAAGAACTCAAAGCCCTGCTGGAAGACAACGCCCCCTACCAAGCCAAAGTCACCTTTGAAGGCGGCGGCGGCGCCACCGGCTGGAACGCCCCGAGTTCAGCGCCCTGGTTTGATCGCGCGCTGGACGAAGCCTCACAGGCCTTTTTTGGCGCCCCCTGCGGCACCATTGGCCAAGGCGGCACCATCCCGCTCATGAACATGCTCAGCCAGGGTTTCCCCAAAGCGCAAATGATGGTTTGCGGCGTGCTTGGCCCCAAGAGCAACGCCCACGGGCCCAATGAGTTTTTGCATGTGCCTTATGCCAAAAAACTCACGGCTGCGGTGGCGCAGGTGATGGCGCGCATGCCGGGCTGAGCGCGACTCTTTTTTCATGCTGCTACCGAGGTACCCACCATGTCCGACCGCGTCGTTCGCCTCCACCGCGTCATTCGCACCCAGCCTGCCAAGGTCTACCGCGCCTTTTTAGAGCCCGAGGCCCTGAGCAAATGGCTGCCGCGCCTTTTTAGAGCCCGAGGCCCTGAGCAAATGGCTGCCGCCCTATGGTTTTACTTGCCAAGTCCATCACCTGGACGCCCGCGTGGGCGGCAGCTTCCGCCTGTCCTTCAAAAACTTCACGACGGGCGGTGCCCACGCCTTCGGCGGGGAATACCTGGAGCTGGTCGAAAACGCCCTGGTTCGCTACACCGACCAATTCGACGACCCGGCCCTGCCTGGCGTGATCG
>CANHKH010000198.1 GCA_947460165.1 Comamonadaceae bacterium | reverse complement strand
GCGGCCAGCGTGGTGATGCCCGCCTCATAGCCGCCTTGGCTCAGGCCGTAGCCCAGGGCGCGGTCGGCGTCCATGAGCTGCTTGAGGGCAGCCAAGGTGGTGGGCGTTTTGGCGGTGTAGGCCGGCAGGGGCTCGTCGGGGTAGAGCCGACGCAGCTCGGTCAGGTCAAGGTCGCTCAGCAAGGCCCGGCCCAGCACCGTGGCGTGCGCGGGCAGGCGCGCGCCCACCTGAATGGAATGAAACTGGGCGTTGGCGCCTGCGGCCTTGATGACAAACACCACCTCGCGGCCGTCGCGCACCACGAGGTGCGCCGAAAAGCCAGACAGCGTGCGCAGCTCTTCAATGATGGGCCGGCCATGCTCGGTGAGCTCCATGGAGGCCAAAAACTCAAAGCCTAAGCGCAGCACGCCCAGGCTGAGCTTGTAGGCGGGGCTGTCGGCCACGCGCTCGACAAAGCCCATTTGCTCCAAGGTGTGCAGCAGCCTGAATACCGAGGCGCGTGGCAGCGCCAAGCGGCGCGAGAGCTCGGCGCCGGTCAGCTCGCGGTCTTGGCGCGAGAAGCAGCCCAAAATTTGCAAGCCCCGGGCCAGCCCGGGCACCAGGTAGCGCTCATCGCGCGCATCTTCCGTGCTGGCCAGGGTCATGCCTCAGCCTGCAAGAGCGCATTCACCGCCGGGGCGGCTTCTATGGCACACGCATGGCCCACCGGCCCCAGCGACACAAAGGGCGCCTCGGGCAAGCCAGCTTGCTCCGCCAGCGCCCTGCAGCCCGCAGGCGGGGTGATGGTGTCGGCCTCGCCGCAGGCCACGGTCACCGGGCAGCGCACCTGGGCCAGCAAGCTGGCCAAGTCGGCGTTGGCCAGCATGTGGGTGGCCTGGGTGTAGCCCGCCGGGTGAATGCGGGCCATGGTGTCCTTGACGTAGGCCACCATCTCAGCCGGAGCCTGGGGCGACAGCATGGCCGCGCCCCGCTGCTCGGCCATGCCGGCCGGGCCCAAGCTGGCCAGCTTGTGCAAGCGGTCGTCGCGCTTGGCCTCGCGCAGCTCGGGCGCGGCTTGGCCATAGCCTGCCGCAGGCGAGAGCAGCACCAAGGCGCGCACGCGGGCGCTGTGCTCGCCGGCCGCCGCAGCCGTGGCCATGAGCGCGCCCAGGGAGTGGCCCACCAGGGTAAGAGGTTCATGGAAGCCCAGCGCGTCCAGCCAGGCCCACAGGCGCTGGGCATAGGCTTGAGGCGTGGGCTGGCTGTCCGGCAGCGGCTCACTCTGGCCATAGCCTGGCGCGTCCCAGGCGAGCACCGTGTGCGTGGCCGACAACGCGTCCAGCTGGGCCACCCAGCTGCCCGAGGCCGAACCTATGCCATGCAGCAGCACCAACACCGGGGCGCCCTGCCCCGCCTGGCGAAAAGCCGTGCGCCCCAAGGCGGTCTGCACCGTTTGGGCGGCAAAGCGCTCTGCGAGGTGAGCCAAGTCCATGCGGGCCTTCAGCGCAAGTTGCGTTTGATTTGGGTCAAGGGCGAGTCAGGCGGGTAGACCGGCGTGATGGGCTTGGGCGTGCCCAGCATCACGCACATGAGGGCGTCTTCATCGCCAATGTTGATCTCTTCGCGGTACACACCAGGCGGCACAGAAATCAAATCGCGCTCGCCCAAAATGGCCTCCCAGCGATGGCCGTCTTTCTCGCACACCACCTTCATTTGGCCGCGCATCACAAAAAAGATTTCTTCCACGTCGTAGTGGATGTGCGAGGGGCCAATGTTGCCTGCCGGGATCAGCATGGTGGAAAAGGTGAAGTGCCCGGGCGCCACGGTGTTGCTGTCTTTGGCCACGCCGGTGCCGCCTGTGCCCACGTAGCGCATTTGGGCGCGGCGGTACTTGGGGTCAAAGTCGGCCTGGAATTTGAGGGCGTCCCAGTCGTAGCGGCGGGTGGACTTGCGGGCCACGCGGCTTTCCATCCATTGCTCAAAGCTTTGGCCGCTGGCCTGCATCATGGCCGCTTGAATTTGCGCCTCAGGCGGGATGTGGGCGTCTTGCAAGCCGCGTTCGTTGAAGACGGGTTCGTTGGCTGCGTGGGGGGTGGTCATGGTTTTCTCCTGGTTCAGTTCATCACAAAGCCGCCGTTCACGGGCAGCACCTGCCCGGTCACGTAGGCGCTGCCTTCAGACAGCAAAAACAACACGGGGGCCAGCAGGTCGGCAGGCACCTGCGGCCGCTGAATGGCGCGGCCGTCGTTGTAAAAACGGTGGCGGGCCTCGGGCACGTATTCAGTGGCTTCCACCAGCGTGAGGCCGGGCGCAATGGCGTTGACAGTGATGCCGTCGGCCCCCATCTCGCGGGCCATGGCGTGGGTCATGGCCATCACCGCGCCCTTGCTGGCCACATAGGCCATGAGCCGGGGCGCGCCCCACAAGGCGGTGTCTGAAGCCAAATTGACCACGCGGCCCCGCCCGCTGGCCTTGAGCCAAGGGCGCGCGGCCACGGTGGCCAACCAGGTGCCGCGCACGTTCACGCTCATCACGCGGTCCCAGGTGTCCAGGCTGATGTCTTCCATGGGCTTGCCGCCCGAGTTGGTGACCGCGCCGTTGTTGACCAAGCCGTCCAAGCCGCCCAGCCATTGCGCAGCTTGTACGGTGGCCTCGGTGATGGCGGCGGGGTCTGACAAGTCCATGGGCAGGTATTTGGCGCAGTCGGCGCGTTTCGCGCACAGCTCGGCCGCCAGCGCCTGGCCGCGCTCGTGCAGCACATCGCCAAAGGCCACGCGGGCGCCTGCGGCCACGCAGGCGCGCACAAAGGCCTCGCCCAGGCCACGGGCGCCGCCTGTGATGAGCACGCGTGCGCCGGCCAAAGAAATTTCAGGGGGGTGGGTCATCTCAAGTCATCCGGTTTTCGGCTTTGGGCAGGTAATGCAGCACGCGGGCCTCGGCCAGCACCACGGCGTAATACGCCACGATGCCGATGACCGTGAGCGCGCCAATCACAACAAACACGGCGGCCGTGTTGCCCTGGCCTTCAAAAAACACCAGCAGGTAGCCCAGGCCCATGTTGCCGCCCACCAGCTCGCCCACCACCACGCCAATCACAGCCAGCGTGCTGGCAATGCGCAAGCCTGAGAACAGCGCGGGCAAGGTGGTGGGGTACTCGACCATGCGGAACACCTGCAGGCGGCTGGCTGAAAACGAGCGTGCCAGGTTGATCATGTCGGCGTCCATGGTGCGCATGGCCGACAGCACGTTGATGAGCACCGGGAAAAACACAATCAAGACCGCCACCAAAATCTTGGGGTAAATGGTGTAGCCCAGCCACATCACAAAAAGCGGCGCAAACGCCACCTTGGGGGCAATTTGCAAGGCCAGCAAGTAGGGCGACAGCACCGCCTCCACCCGGGGCGACAAGCCCAGGGCGTAGCCGATCATGGCGCCCAAGAGCGAGCCCAGCACAAAACCCACCAGCACCTCAAACGCGGTGATGCCGGCGTGCCACATCAGCCGCTCGGCGCCCCAGATGCGAGCGCCTTCTTCCACCACCCGCGACAGCGGCGGCAGCACAAACACGGGCACGCCCAGCAGGCCTGGCCCCCATTCCCACAGGGCCAAAAAAGCCAGCAACACGGCCAAGCTCCAAAGCGCCGTGGCATGGCGCCGCAACAAATCGGTCATGGCAGGTACTTCAGAGCTGCAAAGCGGTCACTTGGCCAGCACAAACTGGTTGGTGTAGAGGTCTTTGAGCGGCACCGCCGTGGGCACCACGCCGTTGCTCACGTAGAACTTTTGCAGGTCGGCCAGGCGGGTTTCGTCCATCACGCCGGGCTGGGCTTGCTTGGCGTACACGTACTTGTTGTACATCTCAAACATTTGCTGGATGGACGCTTCTTTGCCCTTGTGCACAGGCACGGCTTGCACATAGGCCAGCGAGGCGGCCTTGGGGTCGGCCATGATGTCCCTCATGCCCTTGACCGTGGCGCGCACCAGCTTTTGCACCAGCTGGGGGTTCTTTTGAATGGTCTCGTCAGACACCAAAATCGCCTGGGCCATGCTCTTGAAGTACACGTCGGCGGGCAAGATGTCGACCTTGGCGCCTGCGTCCATGGCGTTGACCGTCCAGTCCGGGGTGGAGGCCATGCCCGAGGACTTTTTGGCGGCAAACTGCTGCCACACGCCGGCCGGGCCTGCGGCCTGGATGTTCACGTCGTTCTTGGTCAGCCCCACCTTGGAGAGCATGCCCAGCAGCGCGTAGTAAGTGGTGTCGGTGTAGGCCAGCACGGTGACGGTTTTGCCCTTGAGCTCGCGTGGCGACTCAATGCGCTCGTCTTTGTGCGTGACCAGCTGCATCAGCGAGCCTGCGCCCATCACGGCCACGGCCTTGACCGGAATGCCCTGGGCCCGCGCAATGATGGGCGTGTCACCAATGGCGCCGCCAATCACCGCATTGCCCGCGCCCACCTGCTTGGCCACGTCCACACCGCCGCGGCCGGTGACAAAGCTCACCTTCAGGCCTTCTTTTTCGTAGTAACCCTTGGCCTGGGCAATCATCCAGGGGCCAAAGGCGGGCAAGGTGCCGGGGGCCGGCAAGAGGTAGGTGATTTCTTGCAGCGGCGCTTGCGCCAGGGCTGGCAGGGCAAAGCCCGCACTGGCCACGGCCACCAGGGCGGCTCGGCGGCTGGCGCGCAGGGTGCGGGAAAAAGACAAATCAACGGGCATGGCAGGTCTCCTTGGGTCTGAATGAAGGGGGTCAAAAAAGGGTCAGTGCACCTGGGCTTGGGCGTCGAGCTTGAGCAAGTCCATCAAGCGCGAAACCAGCTCGTTCACGCGGGCGTGCTTGCGGCGCTGCAGCGGGTTGTCGCGGCCGGGAATGTCCACGGTGATTTCTTCCACAATGGTGCCTGGGCGCTCGCTCATGACCAAAATGCGGTCAGACAAGGCCACGGCTTCCGACAAATCGTGCGTGATGAAGAGCACGGTTTTGCCCGCCTCGGCCACGGTGCGGGCCAGGTCTTGCTGCAAGATCATTTTGGTTTGCGCGTCCAGCGCTGAAAAGGGCTCGTCCATCAGCAGCACGGCCGGGTCCACCGCCAAGGTGCGGGCCAGGGCAGCGCGCTGGCGCATGCCGCCTGAGAGCTGGTGCGGGTAGCTGGGGCCAAAGCCTTGCAAGTGGCACTGGGCCAGCAGGCGGTCTGAAATCTGTCGGCGCTGGTCCGACTTGACGCCGCGCAGCTCCAGGCCGAGCTCGACGTTTTCGGAAATGGTGCGCCAAGGCATGAGCAGGTCTTTTTGCAGCATGAAGGCCACATGCTTGTTGGGCCCGGCCACCACCTCGCCGCGCACCTTCACCACCCCGGCAGAGGGGCGGGTCAAGCCCGCGCCCATGTTGAGCAGCGTGCTCTTGCCGCAGCCGGAAGGGCCAATCAGCGAGACCACCTCGCCGGGCTGTATGGACAAGCTCACCTGGCGAGCGGCCAAGACCTCGGCCGCCTTGCCACGCGCGGCAAAGCGCTTGTCCACGCCCAGGAACTCAATGGCGGGCACAGCCGCCACCTTCACGTCAGAGTCCATGCCACCGCCTCACAGTCACTTGCGCGCCCTCACCGGATGTTTTGTATATGAAACAGCGATTCACTAAAGGAACGGGCTTATTCTGACCGTGAATTGCAGCCAGGTCCAGGGATGAAGCAAAAAAAAGACGCTGGCTGGGCGTGCGCAGGGCGCGTTATGCATCTGCCAGTGATTCACAGTGAGCCTGCACACACTGCAGCGCCTCCATAGGCCAAGCCTGAGCCGGTAAACTCAAGCCATTGTTCTGCCCACCGGTCACCGCTGCGGCAGCCCCCTGCTCTTTACTCAGCTCCAATGTCCAGCAATCTCCACCCCATGCTCAACGTGGCCATCAAGGCTGCGCGCGCCGCCGGCGCCATCATCAACCGAGCGGCCCTCGATGTGGAGTCCGTTCGCATCTCGGCCAAGCAGACCAACGATTTCGTGACCGAAATCGACCAGGCGGCCGAAGCCATCATCATTGAAACCCTGCTCACGGCCTACCCTGGCCACGGCATCTTGGCCGAGGAATCAGGCAGCGAGCACGGCGCCCGGGACTCGGAGTTTGTCTGGATCATCGACCCGCTGGACGGCACCACCAACTTCATTCACGGCTTTCCGGTGTACTGCGTGAGCATTGCGCTGGCCGTGCGCGGCAAGGTCGAGCAAGCCGTGGTCTACGACCCCACCCGCAACGACCTGTTTTGCGCCACCAAGGGCCGGGGCGCCTACCTCAACGACAGGCGCATCCGCGTGGCCAAGCGCAACCAGCTCAAAGACTGCCTGATCTCCACTGGCTTTCCCTACCGCCCGGGCGACAGGCTCAAAAGCTACCTGAACATGCTCGGCGAGGTCATGAGCCAGTGCGCCGGCGTGCGCCGCCCTGGCGCCGCTGCCCTGGACTTGGCCTATGTGGC
>CANHKH010000197.1 GCA_947460165.1 Comamonadaceae bacterium | reverse complement strand
TGCGGCAGGCGCTCGGCCAGCGGCAGCGCAGCCCATTGCTGCTGGGCCCGGTCGGCGCGTTCCAGCGCGGTGGCAATGTATGCGTCGTCGTGGGGCGCAAAGGTGGCGAGGGTCTCGCCGGTGGCGGGGTTGAAGGAGGTGATCATGGTCTGGCCTGGTGCGTCTGTGGGATGTTTCAGTGTGAAGTGAGCGGCGCCACGCCCCACTCAGCGGCCAAGGCATTGAGCTCTTGGACCAAGCTGGGGGCCACGGGAATACCGCTTTGAGCATAACGGCTGCGCTTTTCGTGGCTTTGCTCGCCGGGCAGCCAAATGCGCTCCACGCCAGGCAGTTTTTCGCTGCTGCGCAGGTCGCGCACCAGCGCGTCCACCTGGCCCTTGAAGTGCGCCGGGTCGCCAAAAGCGGCCAGGTCAATCACCAAAATCGCTTGGCCGGTGTTGGTCACCGTCACGTGGTCGGCATTGAAGTCCACCACATCGCGCCCCATGGCGCCGCCGCCCAGGGTGCCCGCCAACAGGCCCACGATGAGCGCCAGGCCATAGCCCTTGTGCTCGCCAATGGGCAGCAAAAAACCGTCGCTCGCCTTGTTGGGGTCCAGCAGCGGCTGGCCTTGGCGGTCAATCATCCAGCCGGGCGGCATCATCTCGCCGCGCTTGGCCTTGACCTTGACCTTGCCGTAGGCCGCCACCGTGGTGGCCATGTCCAGCACCACGGGCGGCTCGTCGCCCGCCGGAATGCCCGCAGAGATGGGGTTGGTCGACAGCAGCATGTCCATGCCGCCCCAGGGCGGCAGGTGGTTGGCGTTGCCCACGGCGAAATACAAGCCCAGCATGTTGTGCTGCAGCGGCATGCGCGAGTAAAGCGAGGCCGGGCCGGCGTGGTTGCTCATGCGGGTGCTGACCCAGGCCACGCCCGCTTCACTGGCTTTTTGGATGGCCAGGTCCACCGCGTGCGAGACCACCAGGTGGCCCATGCCGTTGTCGCCGTCCACCACGGCCATGGCGCTGCGCTCATGCACCACGCGGATGTGGGGGTTTGTGTTGATGCCGCCTGCGCGTATGCGCTTGATGTACTGCGGCAGGCGAATGACGCCGTGGCCGTCAGAGCCTTGCAGGTCGGCCTCGGCCATCAACTGCGAGACCTTGAGCGCGTCGGCCGCAGGCAGGCCTTGGCTGGCCAGCGAACGCTCTATGAATTGCTGCAGCGCATCGAATGAAAGGGTGTGGGGTGTGCTCATGGGCCGGGTGGCGTGGCCGCTGCGGCCTTGGGGTTCACAGGTGCAGCCATGCTCAATAGCGATGGAAAAATGCGCATCTTAAAAGCGCAAGCAGCTGAGGTCCAATGACAAATTTTTGTTCTGCCATATCATTGTGTGATAGACCAAAGGCATGGAGCTGCGATGAATTTAAGAACCCTGCGCTACTTCATTGCCATTGCCGACGCGGGCAGCCTGACTGCTGCCGCAGCCGCCATTCCCATTGCCCAGCCGGCCTTGACCCGCCAGCTGCGAGAGCTGGAGACCGAAATGGGCGTGCAGCTTTTGCAGCGCATGCCGCGCGGCGTGCGGCTGACGCAGGCCGGTGTCACCTTTTACGAGTCGGCCCAGCGCATCTTGGCCGAATCCAACCGCCTGCGCCAGCGGCTCTCCCAGGGCCAACACCTGGCCCCATCCACCGTGGTGCTGGGCGCCTCGCCCACGCTGGCCCGGGTGTTGCTGCCTGGCTTGCTGGAAAACTGCTTCAACACCCTGGACGGCCTAGAGCTGCGCACCCGCGAAGCCTTCACCCCTGCGCTCATGGACTGGCTGGAAAAAGGCGTGATCGACATGGCCATCGTCACCAACCCGGGCACGGGCCGGGCGCTGTCCTTGCAGCCCTTGTTGGGCGAGCCTTTTGCGCTGGTCTCGCACAAGGCCATGCGGGTGGGGCCTGTGGTCTCGGTCAACCAGCTCACGCGCATTCCTTTGCTCATGACCAGCTTGCACCGCGGCATTGTGGAGCAGCAAATGCTGGCCCTGGGCAAGCAGCTCTTGATTCAGGCCGAGATTGACTCGGTGGACTCCATCCGCGAGCTGCTGCGCCGGGGCCGCTGGGCCACCGTGATGCCGGTGTCGGTCTTCAAAGACATGGGCCGCGAGCCCGACATCGTGATGTCCGAGGTCTCAGGCGTGCAACTCAACCGCCTGCTGGTCTTGGCCACCCGCCTGGAAGCGCGGCCCAGCGTGGCGCAAACCTTGGTGCAAGAGCTGGTGGAGGCCGAGTTTTCAAGGCTGATGCGCTTGGGGGTGTTCAGTTTTGGTTCTGCCCTGGAGACGGCCAGCGACTAGCCCTTGGACATGTCGCAGGCCCACCCGTTCTTTTCCCCTGTGGGAGACACACCTGCCAGCGAATATTCGCCTGAGGTCATGCCCGTTGGCCGCCACGATTGGCTTGTGGTTTGGCTGCTGCAAAGAGGTGGCAGTGTTTTTTAGTCAGAATTACCTAGGGTTTGCGATCAAATGGCTTTGAGCGATGCGCAGCGCACCCGGGGTCTGCAGACAGTACATTTGTGTACTGTCTGCATTTACTGGTCTGCTGCATGGAAAAAATCTGGCTCAAAAGTTACCCCGCGAGCGTGCCTCATGACATTGAGCTGGGCGACATTGGCTCGATTGGCGCCTATTTTGACGACATCATTGCCCGCTTCCCCGACCGCTGCGCTTTTGTCAGCGGGGGCACAGGAGTGGCCCTCACTTACGCACAGCTCGATGTCTTGAGCCGGCGCGTGGCGGGTTATTTCCAGGTGGACTTGGGGCTGGCGCCAGGCACACGCGTGGCGCTGATGATGCCCAATTTGCTGCAGTTTCCCGTGTGCTTGCTGGGCCTCTTGCGGGCCGGCTGCGTGGTGGTCAACGTCAACCCCATGTACACGCCCCGCGAGCTCAAGCACCAGCTGCTGGACAGCGGCGCCGAGGCCATGATCGTGGCCGAACCCTTTGCGGCCACCGTGGAAAAAGCCCTGGATGGCAGCGCGGTGCGCCATGTGGTGGTCTCGGGTTTGACCGACCTCATGCCCCTGGCCAAACGCTTGATCGGCGACTTTGTGATCCGCCACGTCAAGCGCGCCATTCCCAGCTACCACTTGCCTGGGCATGTGCGCTTGCGCCAGGTGTTGGCGCGCCCGCCTTTGTCTCTGGCCGACAGCGTGCAAGTCGAGCCAAGCGCCTTGGCTTTTTTGCAGTACACGGGCGGCACCACGGGCGTGGCCAAAGGCGCCATGCTCACGCACCGCAATGTGCTGGCCAATGCCCGCCAGGGCCTGGCCTGGTGCCAGCCTTTTTTGGCCGAAGGCGAGGTGCCCGTGAACATCACGGCCATCCCGCTGTATCACATTTTCGCGTTGGGCAACTGTTTGGGCTTTGCCGGGCTGGGGGGCACCAACGTGCTGGTGGCCGACCCGCGGAACACGGCGGCGTTTGTGGCGGTGCTCAGGCGCTATCCGTTCACCTCAATTCCAGCCGTCAATACCTTGTTCAACGACCTGACCCGCCACCCGGACTTTGCCAAGGTCGATTTCAGCCAGCTGCGCATCGCCATAGGCGGGGGTGCGGCCGTGCAGCGGACGGTGGCCGAGCGCTGGCAGAACATCACCGGCGCCCCGCTGATTGAGGGCTATGGCCTGACCGAGTGCTCGCCCACGGTCAGCGTCAACCCCTTTGATGTGTCAGCCTTCAATGGCAGCATAGGCCTGCCTGTGCCTTCCACCGAGGTGTCCATCCGCAATGCGCAAGGCCAGGAACTCGGCCTGGGCGAGCCGGGCGAGCTGTGCGTGCGGGGCCCACAGGTGATGGCCGGCTACTGGCAGCGGCCCGAGGACACGGCCCAAGTGATGACGGCCGATGGTTTTTTGCGCACGGGCGACTTGGCCACCATGGATGCGCATGGGTTTTTGCGCATTGTGGACAGGCTCAAAGACATGATTTTGGTCTCTGGCTTCAACGTCTACCCCAATGAGGTGGAAGAGGTGGTGATGATGCACCCCGAGGTGCTGGAGGTGGCGGCCGTGGGCCGGCCCGATGCCAGCTCGGGCGAGCGGGTGCAGGTGTTTGTGGTGCGCAAGTCGCCCGCCTTGGACGCTGCAGCCTTGCAGGCCCACTGCCGCGAGCACCTGACGCGATACAAAGTACCATCGCAGGTGGAGTTTGTGAACGAACTGCCCAAAAGCAATGTGGGCAAAATCTTGCGCCGTGAGCTGCGTGAACGGGCCGAGCGCTCGGCCAGCACCGCACCCGCATCAAGGAACTGAGACATGGAGACCCAGGCATGAGTTGGCGCAAAAAAATAGCTGGGTTGGCGCTCGCCTTGCTGTTGTTGGTGGGCCTGGCCTACGCCAATCGCCTGCTTATTTTTCAGTACTCTTTGGGCTGGTACACCGACTGGACCAACCCCCGCGCGGCTGAGCAGCCCGTGGTCTGGCAGCCTGGGCCGGCCCAAGCCGATGGGGCTAAGCGCCCGCCCAACATCATCGTCATCATGGTTGACGATTTGGGCATCAATGACGTGACCACCCACGGCGGCGGCCATGCCAGCTGGGGTGTGAGCACCCCGGCCATTGACAGCCTGGCCCAGGCCGGCGTGCGCTTTGACAACGGTTACGCAGGCAGCGCCGTGTGCACCGTCTCGCGTGCCGCGCTCATGACCGGCCGCTACCCTTGGCGCTTTGGGGTGGAATACACACCCACGCCTGGCGCCATGGCCTTGGTGGCCGGTGAGCTGTACCCCTACCAGCCGCCGCCGCTGATTGACCGGCCCGCCGCCCGCACGGCCAAGCGCTTTAACGAGCTGGGCATGCCCGCCTCTGAGCACACCCTGGCCGAGGCCCTCAAAGCCCAGGGCTACCACACGGTGCACGTGGGCAAATGGCATTTGGGCAGCACGCCCGAGATGCGGCCCAACAACCAGGGCTTCAATGAGAGCTTGTTCATGGAAAGCGGCTTGTACCTGCGCGAAAACGACAAGCGCGTGGTCAATTCCAAGCAAAGCTTTGACCCCATAGACAATTTTTTGTGGCCCAACATGCGCTTGGCGGTGAGCTTCAATGCAGGCCCTTGGTTTGAGCCCAACAAATACCTCACGGACTACTTCACGGACCAAGCCGTCAAGGTCATTGAGACCAATCGAAACCGGCCCTTCTTTTTGTTCCTGGCCCATTGGGGCGTGCACACGCCGCTGCAGGCCAGCCGTGAAGACTACGACGCGCTGCCCCAGATTCCCGACCACCGCCGCCGCGTGTACGGGGCCATGATCCGTTCATTGGACCGCAGCGTGGCCCGCGTGCTGCAAAGCCTGCGCGAGCAGGGCCTGGAAAAAGACACCTTGGTGGTGTTCACCAGCGACAACGGCGCCCCCGGCTACATTGGCATTCCCGAGGTGAACCAGCCTTACCGTGGCTGGAAGCTGAGCTTTTTTGAGGGCGGCGTGCGCGTGCCCTTTGTGGCCCAGTGGCCAGCCCGCATTCCTGCGGGCACGCGCTACGCCCCGCCCGTGAGCGGCATGGATATTTTCAGCACTGCCTTGGGCGCTGCCGGCGCGCCCCTGCCCACAGACCGCGTGGTCGATGGCGTCAACCTCATCCCGCATTTGGCCTCGCCTGCCCAAGCGCAGCCTGAGCGGCCCTTGTTTTGGCGCGATGGCCCTTTGCGCGCCGTGCAGCACCAGGGCTGGAAGCTGATTGCCTCGGACAACCCACGCAAAGACTGGTTGTTCAACCTGCGCGCCGACCCCACCGAGCGCCGCAACCTGGCCTCCACCGAGCCCGCCAAATTGGCCCAGCTGCAGGCCCTGCAGCAAGCCCACCATGCGGGCATGCCGCCTCCGCTGTGGCAGTCCTTTATTCAGCTGCCGGTGTTCATTGACAAAACGCTGGACCAGCGGCTGAACCCGGCCGTGGACGAGTACAGCTACTGGAGCAACTGATGCGCAAACGGGCGCCCCGGCCGCTGGCGCTGTGGCTGGCTTTGGCCGTGATGGGTTTGGCCGCTGCCGCTGCCGTGGTCTGGAAGTTCTCGCTCGCTCAGGCGCCAACCTCCATTGTCGCCACAGCCCAGCCCATGGAGCCCACCTCCACGTGCGCCTTGCCCGCCCCCCCCGCTGCGACCCCGCACGCGGGCATGGTCTGGGTGCCCGCCGGGCAGTACACCCCGGGCGACACGGTCTACCCGGAGGAGCGGCCTGCCGGCCGCGTCAAGGTCCAGGGTTTTTGGATGGACCGCACCGAGGTCACCAACGACGAGTTCGCCCGCTTTGTGCAAGCCACGGGCTATGTGACGGTGGCCGAGCAGGCGGTGGACGCCTCGCGAGCAGCCCCTGGCATGCCGGCCGAACTCTTGCAAGCGGGGGCCTTGGTGTTCAGCCCGCCCGACAAACTCCAGCCCGGGGTGGATCCCAGCGCGTGGTGGCGCTACGTGCCC
>CANHKH010000196.1 GCA_947460165.1 Comamonadaceae bacterium | reverse complement strand
TGGACAAACTGACCGCCATGGGGGCCGATGTGGCCCCCGCAGGCGCGGCCGAGTTGGGCGCTTACATGTCGGCCCAGCTCAGCGTGTGGGGCCGCAAGGTGCAAGAAGCAGGCATTCAGCCTGAGTAAGCAGCTGCACGGGCTCGGGGGAGCGCTTGAGCGGCTCAGGCCTCTTCGAGCTCCTCGCCTGCAGGGCCGGCCACGCCCGACTGGCCGCGAATGCTCACCAGGTTGCGCTTGACGTGCATCAACATGTCCGCCAATCGGTACCTGTCCTCGGTGGACAGGTCCTTGAACATGCGCTCGCTCATGTCGTGGTTGCGCTTGACCATTTCTTTGATGAGTTGCGTGCCGCTGGTCGACAAAAAAATGCGCTTGACGCGGCGGTCCGTCTCGTCGGGCCTGCGCATGATGAAGCCGCTGGCTTCTAGCCTGTCGATCAGCCCGCCCAGGGCGGCTTTGCCCAGCTCCAGCATGCCGGCCAGGTCGCTCTGGATCATGCCGTCGTGCCGCGAGAGGTAGGCCAAGACCCACCACTGTGAACGCGTCACGCCCAGCGGCTTCATGAATTCGTCAAACACGCTGCGGCGCAAGCGCGAGACGTCGTGCATCAAAAACCCCAAACGCGCATCCCAGTTTTCCTCTTGGGCGGCAGGCGCCTTGGCCGATCGGCTGCTTGGGCTGGCGGTGGTGGGTGTCATGACAAAAAAGATGGGCTGGAAGATGACAAAGATGACATAAGTGACAAAGGCCGGCAAATGGTTTGCACCCTACATTCTAGTGTCATCAACTGTAATTTAGCGTATAGTATGGAACCATATCAAAACACAAGTCGGCGTCATTGCTGCGTGTGCAAGACGCAAGGCCCACAAAAATAGGAAGCGGAAATGGCCGGTCTGTACTTTGAAGAATTCTCGGTAGGCCAGGTGTTCAAGCACCCTGTGCGCCGCACGGTCACGGAAATGGACAACGTGCTTTTTTCGGCCATGACCCACAACCCCGCCGCCCTGCACCTCGACGAAGAGTATTGCCGGGAGCACACCGAGTTTGGCCAGCGCATCGTCAACAGCGCCTTCACCCTGGGTCTGTTGGTGGGGATTTCGGTGGGCGAGACCACCTTGGGCACCACCGTCGGCAACCTGGGCTGGGACGAGGTGCGCTTTCCCAAGCCGGTGTTCCATGGCGACACCTTGCGCGTCGAGTCGCAGGTGATGGAGCTGCGCGCCAGCCAATCCCGCCCCCACAACGGCATCGTGATTTTTGAGCATCGCGGCTACAACCAGCGCCAGGAGCTGGTGGCCAGCTGCAAGCGCTCGGCCCTGATGCTGCGCAAACCCGCCGACCCGGCCTGAGCCTGAGCGGCCGCCAGGCGCTCGCAGACACCCGACCCAGGCCTTCAACGTTCGCGATTGGGAAACGGTCTATTTCCCGCAGCCTGACCTGCAGCCGCAGCCGCGTTTCCATAATGGGCCCATGTTTTCCAGCGCCTGGACGCCCCGCGAGCTGAGCTCGTGCCACAGCATCAACGACCTGCGCCGCATGGCCCAGCGCCGGCTGCCGCGCAGCATTTTTGATTTTTACGACGGCGGCGCCGAAGACGAGTCCACCTTGGCCCACAACCGCAGCGCCTTTGCGCGCCACCGCCTGGCCCCGCGCGCGCTGGTCAATGTGGCGCAAGCGAGCACCGCCACCGCGCTGTGGGGGCAGCCCCTGGGCATGCCCATGTCGATTGGGCCCACCGGTGCGCTGGGCTTTGGCTGGCGCGACGCCGACCTGCATCTGGCGCGCGCCGCGCAGCAGCACGGCATTGCGTTCACCCTGTCGAGCAGCGGCACGGCCTCCATAGAGGCGGTGGCCAAGGCCTCCTCGGGGCGCCTCTGGTTCCAGGCCTATGTGCTGCGCAACCAGACATTTTTCTGGCGCATGATCGAGCGCGCCGAGCACGCCGGCTTTGAGGCCCTGATGATCACCGTGGACCTGCCCGTGGGCGGCAAGCGCGAACGCGATTTTCGCAATGATTTTTCAGTGCCGTTTCGCTTCACGCGCCGCAACGCGCTCGACTTTGCGCTGCACCCGCGCTGGACGCTGGACTTGCTGCGACGCGGCATCCCGGCTTTTGAAAACCTGCGCGGGATGGAACTGGCGGCCAAGAGCTCGACCGAGATCGCCTCCTCCGTGGGCCGCAGTTATGACCCGAGCTTTGACTGGGATCGCCTGGCCCAGGTGCGCGAGCGCTGGCCGCGCAAGCTCATTGTCAAAGGCATATGCCGGGCCGAGGACGCGCAGCGGGCCGTCGCCCTGGGCTGCGATGCCATTGTTGTCTCCAACCACGGCGGGCGCCAACTCGATGGTGCCCAAGCCACGCTGGACGCCCTGCCCGAGGTGGTGGCGGCGGTGGCAGGCCGCATCCCGGTGCTGCTCGATGGCGGCATTCGCCGCGGGGTGGACGCGGCCAAGGCCTTGGCCTTGGGCGCCAGCGCCGTGCTGCTGGGCCGCGCCACGCTCTATGGTGTGGCCGCTGGGGGCGCGGCGGGGGCACTGCGGGCACTGGACATTTTGAAAGATGAATTTTTGCGCACCCAGCAACTGTGTGGCGCCCCCCATCCTGGCGCGCTGAGCGCCGACCTCATTCGCACCCCCTGACAAACACAACAAGGAGACTCCTGCATGACTTTGACACTGCGCACCCGCCTGATGGCCGCCCTGCTGGCCCTGCTACCCTGGGCCGCCACGGCCCAGGACTTCCCGAGCAAGCCCATCAAGTTCATGGTGGGATACGCTGCAGGCGGGCCCACGGACGTGATCGCGCGCATCGTGGGGCAAGAGGTGTCGGCCACGCTGGGCCAGGCGGTGGTGGTGGAAAACCGCGCCGGTGCCAACGGCAACATTGGCACCGAGGCGGTGGCGCGTTCTGCCCCCGACGGCTACACGCTGATCGTCAACACGCTCTCGCACAACGTCAACCCCCTGCTCAACCCCGGGGTGGCCAAGTACGACCCGGTCAAAGACTTTGCGCCTGTGAGCCTGGCGGTGGTGCTGCCGCAACTGCTGGTGGTCAGCCACGACTCACCCTACCAAACACTGGCTGACCTGCTCAAAGCGGCCAAGGCCGACGCGGGCAAGGTGAGCTATGGCTCGGCCGGCAATGGCGGCTCGGCGCACCTGTCGGCCGAGTTGCTGGCCCAGCGCGCCGGCGCCAAGATGACGCACATTCCCTTCAAGGGCAATGGACCCGCGCTCACGGAGGTCATGGCCGGTCGGGTGAGCTATATGTTCTATCCCATGATTGGCGTGGCCAGCCATGTGGCCGACAAAAAGCTGCGCATTTTGGGCGTGACCACCGAAAAGCGCCACCCCGACTTCCCTGGCGCACCCACCATGGCAGAAGCCGGCTTCCCCGGCTTTGAGTCCTACGTCGGCCCGGTGGGCTTCATGGCCCCCGCAGGCACGCCCGCACCCGCCTTGCAAAAGCTGAGCACGGCCATACGCGCTGCCCTGACCAAGCCTGAGGTGCGCGACCGGCTGCGCGGCTTGGGGGCGGTGGTGGTGGGCTCCTCGCCCGACGAGTACCGCGAGTGGCTCAAAGGCGATGCCCAGCGCTGGAGCCAGCTGATCGCCGCGGCCCAGATCAAAGGGGACTGAGCCTAAACCCGGCAGTTGGCCGCTTGCTTGCGCTTCAAACACTTGATGAATCAAACACTTGCGCACACGACGATCTTCACCTCAGGGGTGAAAGCGCTGCACGACCGCAGGTCTGCCGCTTCAGGCCTCTGGCGTTGTTGCTCGCACCCCCCGGACAGGCAGTCCGGGGGGCACTCGCGCCTAGCCAGTGACCTGCTTCGTCAGCCCCTCGGCCCCGCCCAACTGCCGGATTTAGGCTGAGCGCGGCTCAAAGTGATGAAGCGCGCTGGACAGACGACTTGCGCCTGGCGCTGGCCGGGCGCACCGCTGCAGGGGCAAGCGCAGGCTGCGCCAGCGCCCAGGGCGGGGGCTTGGCGGCCCAGGCTTTGAGGAAATCGAGCAAGGCCCGCACCCGCACCGGCATGTTGCGGCGGGTTGAAAACACCACGTAAATGTCCAACTCCTCCGGGATGTGCTCGGGCAGGACCACTTGCAGGGCGCCGCTGCTCAGCTCGTCGGACACCATGTAGTAGGGGTGCAGCGCAATGCCGGCCCCCCAAAGTGCGCTCATTTTGAGCGCCTCGCCCAGGTTGGAGCGCACCGTGCCGCGCACCCGCACCTCCTGCCGAGGCGAGCCTTCAAAGCGCCAATAGCCCGCCGAAGACTTGAGTGTGTGCACCAGGCAGTTGTGGCGTTTGAGGTCCTGGATGTCCTTGGGCAGGCCGGCCCGCGCCAGGTAGGCCGGTGAAGCCACCAGCACTTGCGGGGCCTTCATCAGCGGAATGGCAATGTAGGCAGCATCTTGGAGCTGCGGCGCGATGCGGATGGACAAATCCAGCCCTTCGGCCAGCAAGTCCATGCGGCCGTCGTCGAGCACCACGGTGGTTTCAATGTCCGGGTAGCGCTCGCCAAAGCCAGCGACCACCGGCATCAGGTGATGGATGCCAAAGGCCGGGGGCGTGCCCACCCGAATGCTGCCGCGCGGCAGGTGCACCGAGTCGCGCACATCGGCCTCCAGGCGCTCGTAGCGATCGAGCAGCTCCTGCGCGCTCTCCAGCACCCGCAGGCCGGCGTCGGTCAGTGTGACCTGTTTGCTGCTGCGGTTGAGCAGCTGCGAGCCCATGCTGTTTTCCAGCCAAGCCACGTTCTTGGTGACCGTCGCCTTGGAGACGGACAGCTTCCAGGCGGCGCGCACAAAGCTTTGCGAGCGCGCCACTTCGGCAAACACCTGCAGGCAGCGCAGTCTGTCCATGGGCTCTCCTTGGTTTCTTGCTGAGAAACCTTGGATTATCAAACCTCGGCCTCAGGGGGCAGCGGCGGTTCCTACACTTGGGTCCATGAGTCATGTCGCCGCCTCCCCGCAGGACCTGGGGCATTGGAGCCAATGCCTGTATGCCCTGATCAGCCACCTCGATGCACGTCGCTACGAGGCCCTGGCCCAGCTGTTCACGCCCCAAGGGCGCTGGCTGCGCCAAGGCCAGTGGCTGCAGGGTCGCGAGGCCATCGTCCAGGCGCTGCAGGCGCGGCCCAAGGGCATGCGGGTGTTCCATACGCTGAGCAACATCTTGGTGCTTGAGTGCGGCCCAGAACAAGCCAAGGTCGAGGCCTATATGACGGCCTACCGCCAGCTCGAGGGCCAGCGCCCCGAGCTGTTCAGCCTGAACACCGTGAGCACGACTTTTCAGCGCGAGTCCACGCTCTGGCTGATCGCCGAGCAGCAGATGGTGCGCCAAATGGAGTTTGTGGCCCCGTGAGCCCGTGGCCCTCCTTTGTGCAGCGCACGCCCGCGATGAAGACGATTCTTCGCGCGGGCGCGGTCGATGAGCTGCGCGCCGAATTGGCGCTGCTCGGCGCCCAGCGCGTGCTGCTGGTGTGCAGCGCCAGTGTGCGCGTCAGCGCCTTGCATGCGCAGGTGATGCAGCAGCTCGACGGCTTGCAGGTGCTGCAGGCGCCCGACATTCCGGCGCACTCCTCGGTGCCGCTGGTCCAAGCGCTGGCCCAGCGCAGCACCGAGTTTGGCGTGCAGTGCCTTGTGGCGGTGGGCGGCGGCAGTTGCTCCGACACGGCCAAGGCGGTGGCCCTGCTGATGGCCGAAGGCGGTGGCCTGGCCGACCATGCCAGCCGCTTCACGCCGCCGCGCCAGCTGCATGTGCCCACACTGCTGCGGCCCAAGCTGCCGATTGTGTCGGTGCCCTGCACCGCCTCGGGCGCCGAAGTCACACCCGGCCTGGGCGTGCGCGATGCCAACGGCGCCAAACTCTTGTTCACCGACCCACAGTTGGCCAGCCGGGTGGTGCTGCTCGACCCACAGGCCAATTTGGAGGTGCCGGCCAGCTTGATGCTGTCGACCGGCATGAACGGGGTCGCGCATTGCATAGAAGGGCTGTACTCCCTAGGGCGCTCGCCACTGGCGGAGCTGGTGGCCCTGGACGCGCTGCAGCGCTTTGCCCAGGCCCTGCCTGCGGTGCATGCCAACCCGCTCGACATCGATGCCCGCGCGCAGCTGCTGTATGCGGCCCACCTGTCGGGGCTGGTGCTGGTCAATGCTCGCACCGCGCTGCACCACGCGGTGTGCCACGCCATAGGCTCGGTCACCGGTGCGCCGCACGGCCAGGCCAATGCCGTGCTGCTGCCCCACGCCCTGGCCTTTAACCGCTCCCATGTGGCCCAAGCGCTGCAGCGTGCCTCGGCCGTGCTGCCCGGTGGGCAAGACGTCATTGCCTGGGTGGCGCACACCAGCGCGGCCCTGGGCGTGCCCACCCGCTTGCGTGATATCGGCGTGGCGCAGGACGCATTGGCCGTGATCGCCCAAAAAACGATGGGCGAGC
>CANHKH010000195.1 GCA_947460165.1 Comamonadaceae bacterium | reverse complement strand
CCCGCCACTCGCCCATGTTCCAGGCCACATGCATCAGCACCCCGGCCAGCACCGCCAGCGGCACATGCATGGCCAGGGGGGCGGCCAGCAGCACGATGAGCACCAGCGTGACCGAGTGCACCAGGCCGGCCACAGGCGAGGTGGCACCCGCGCGCACATTGGTGATGGTGCGTGCCACCGTGCCCGTGGCCGGCATGCCGCCGAAAAAAGGCACCACCATGTTGGCCAGGCCCTGGGCCATAAGCTCTTGGTTGGGGTCGTGCCGCTTGAGGCCAGAGACCTGGTCGGCCACCCGTGCGCACAACAGCGACTCGATGGCCCCCAGCACCGCAATGGTCAGGGTGGGCGCCAGCAGTTGGCTGGCGCTGTCCCAAGAAAAAGCGGGCAGGCTCCAAGGCGGCAAGCCCTGGGGAATGCCGCCAAAGCGCGAGCCTATGGTGTCCACGGGCAGCTCCAGCACATGGGCCAGCAAGCTCAGGCTGAGCAGCGCCACGATGGGGCCAGGCAGCCTGGACGCCACCCGCGTGGCGTGGTGCAGCTGCAGCGCCTCCAGCGAGGGCAGGGCGCGCAGCGCCCCGTGCGCCAAGCCGGGTTGACCCGCTGTGCCCACCACGCGGGGCCAAATCAGCAGGCCCAGCAAGCAGGCCGCGCCCAAGGCCAGGGCCTGCGGGTTGAAGCTGTGCAGGTGGGCCAGCAGCGCCTGCCCTTGGCCAAAAAAATCAGCGGGCATGCGGGCCACGCTCAGGCCTAAAAAGTCCTTGAGCTGCGACAAACCAATCAGCACCGCAATGCCGTTGGTAAAGCCAATCACGATGCTCACCGGCACAAAGCGCACCAGCGTGCCCAGTTTGAAGGCGCCCATGAGCACCAGCAGCACACCCGCCAAGCTGGTGGCGATCAGCAAATTGGCCAGGCCGTAACGCTCCACAATGCCGTAGACGATGACGATGAAAGCGCCCGCCGGCCCGGCAATCTGCACGGCCGAGCCGCCCAGGGCTGCGACGATGGCGCCGGCAATGATGGCGGTCCAGATGCCCGCCTCGGGCTTCAGACCTGAAGCAATCGCAAACGCCATGGCCAGCGGCAGCGCCACAATGCCCACGGTGATGCCCGCGCCTATGTCACGCAGCAGGCGGTCTCGGGAGTAGCCCTGCAGGGCTTGAATCAAGCGAGGTTTGAAAAAAGCCAGGGCCGCGAAGGGGTGCAGCATGGCACTACTGTACGCCCTAGTTTGCCCAAGTCCTTAGCGCAAAGTCAGGGCTTTTTGTCGGGAAGCACCGCGTCTGCCGCCGCACCCACGGCCTTGCCGGCAATGCGCACCGTGCCCACGGCGGCATCGGCCGCCAGACCCACTGCCCCCACGGCCACCGAGGCGGCGGTGTCGACCACGGCAATGACGGCGCAGCCGCTCAAGCTCATCGAGCTGGCCAACAAAACACATGCAAGTAAGCGCATAAGGAGCTCCTGTGAATCTAGGGTCAATGGATGCGCATGCCCGGCTGCGCGCCAGCGCTGGGCTCGAGCACATGGATGCCCGGTTGGGCTTTGTCGTCGGCGTGGCTGGCGGCCAGCACCATGCCCTCGCTGATGCCAAATTTCATCTTGCGCGGCGCCAGGTTGGCCACCATCACGGTGAGCTTGCCCTGCAGGTCTTGGGGCTTGTACTGGCTGGCGATGCCCGAGAACACTTGGCGCAGCCGGCCTTCGCCCACGTCCAGACTCAGCCGCAGCAACTTGGTCGAGCCTTCCACGGCTTGGCAGTCGACGATGCGGGCAATGCGCAGGTCTATCTTGGCAAAGTCCTCGATGCTGATGGTGGGCGCAATGGCCTCGCCGCCGGGCAACTCGGGCTCGGGCGCGGCTGCCGGGGCTTCAAACAAAGACGCCAATTGCTCGGGCACCACGCGCTGCATCAGGTGCTGGTAAGGCGCAATGGCGTCCACCTCGGCTGCTGCGTCCCAGCGGTCCAGCTTTTGACCGATGAGCTTTTCCACTTGCACGGCCAGCGCAGGCAGCACGGGCGCCAAGTAGCGGCTGAGCTGGGCAAAGGCGTTGATGAGCACCGAACAGACCTGGTGCAGCTTGTCGTTCTGGGCCTCGTCTTTGGCCAGCTCCCAGGGCTTGTTTTGGTCCACATAGACGTTGACCTGGTCGGCCATGGCCATGATCTCGCGGGTGGCGCGGCCGTATTCGCGCTCTTGATAGAGCGTGGCGATCTCGCTGCTGGCATTGCGCAAGGCCTGCAGCAGGGCCGCGCCTTGGGTGTCAAAGCTGTGCGTGAGTTGCCCGCCAAAGCGCTTGGTCAAAAAGCCCGCTGCCCGGCTGGCAATGTTGATGAACTTGCCCACCAGGTCCGAGTTGACGCGCAGCATGAAGTCTTCGGCATTGAAGTCCACGTCCTCGTTTTTGGCGTTCAGCTTGGCCGCCAGGTAGTAGCGCAGCCACTCGGGGTTCATGCCCAGGCTGAGGTATTTGAGCGGGTCCAAACCGGTGCCCCGGCTTTTGCTCATTTTCTCGCCGCTGTTGACCGTCAAAAAGCCGTGCACAAACACTTGGCTTGGCACCTTGCGGCCCGAGAAATGCAGCATGGCCGGCCAGAACAAGGTGTGGAAGGTGATGATGTCTTTGCCAATGAAGTGGTATTGCTCGGTGGAAGGATCGGCCATGAAGGCGTCAAAGTCGCGGCCGGTTTTGTCAAAGTAGTTTTTCAAAGACGCCAGGTAGCCAATGGGCGCGTCCAGCCAGACGTAAAAGTACTTGCCCGGCGCATCAGGGATCTCAATGCCAAAGTAGGGTGCGTCGCGCGAAATGTCCCAGTCGCCCATCTTGGGCCGGCCGTCCTCGCCGGGGGCGATCCACTCGGTGATTTTGTTGAGCACCTCGGGCTGCACCGCGCCGCTGGTGGTCCAGTCTTTCAAAAAGGCAATGCAGCGCGGGTCTGAAAGCTTGAAGAAAAAGTGCTCCGAGTTCTTGAGCACCGGCGTGGCGCCTGAGAGTGCTGAGAAGGGGTTTTTCAGTTCCGTGGGCGCGTAGACCGCGCCGCAGCTCTCGCAGTTGTCACCGTACTGGTCGCGGGCAGAGCACTTGGGGCACTCGCCCTTGATGAAGCGGTCGGGCAAGAACATGTTCTTTTCAGGGTCAAAGAACTGCTCAATCGTGCGCGTGTCAATCAGGCCGGCTTTTTTCAGGTCCAGGTAGACCTGCTGGGCCAGCGCGTGGTTTTCCGGGCCGTCGGTGGAGTGCCAGTTGTCAAAGGCAATGTGAAAGCCCTCCAAGTAGGGCTTGCGGCCGGCGGCAATGTCGGCCACAAACTGCTGCGGCGTTTTGCCCGCTTTTTCGGCGGCAATCATGATGGGCGCGCCGTGGGCATCGTCGGCGCAGACAAAGTTCACCTCGTGGCCCTGCATTCTTTGGTAACGCACCCAAATGTCGGCCTGGATGTACTCCATGATGTGGCCGATGTGAAAGTTGCCGTTGGCATACGGCAAGGCGGTGGTGACGAACAGGCGGCGCTGGGACATAAGTGGGCTTTGGGGAGGGCTGAGGTGGCGCAAGGCCAGGGTCACCGTGAGGAGTTGGGACGATTTTATGCGGCTGGCTGGACGGGCGCCGGCCTGTGCCTTGGCGGCGTGCAAGACCCCGCAGCCCGAGCAGGGCCGGCCACAGGGTTAGACTTTCCAGCCATTTCCCAGGGAGAAGTTGTTCATGGCCTTTGCCTCACCCATCACCGCTCAGTCCGTGTTGGACGCCTTGCAATCCGTGCGGGACCCGCACACCGGCCAGGATTTTGTCAGCGCCAAAGCCATCAAGGGCCTGAAGATTGAGGGTGGCAAAGTCGCCTTTGAGCTGGAGTTGGGCTACCCGGCCCGCAGCCAGCACCCGGTGCTGCGCGAGCAACTCATGGCGGCAGCCCGCCAGGTGCCAGGCGTGACCGAGGTCAGCGTCAGCGTGGCCACGCGCGTCATCTCGCACGCCGTGCAGCGCGGCGTGCAGCTCATGCCCAACGTGAAAAACATCATTGCCGTGGCCTCGGGCAAAGGCGGGGTGGGCAAGAGCACCACCGCCGTCAACCTGGCGCTGGCGCTGGCGGCCGAGGGCGCCCGCGTGGGCTTGCTGGACGCCGATATTTACGGCCCCAGCCAGCCCATGATGATGGGCATTGAAGGGCGGCCCGAGTCCGACGACGGCAAGACCATGGAGCCGCTGGAGAACTACGGTGTGCAGGTCATGTCCATTGGCTTTTTGATCAACCCCGACGAGGCCATGATCTGGCGCGGCCCCATGGCCACGCAGGCGCTGGAGCAGCTGCTGCGCCAGACCAACTGGAGCGATCTGGACTACCTCATTGTCGACATGCCCCCCGGCACCGGCGACATCCAGCTCACGCTCAGCCAGCGCGTGCCCATGACGGGGGCCGTCATCGTCACCACCCCGCAAGACATTGCCCTGCTGGATGCGCGCAAGGGCATCAAGATGTTTGAAAAGGTGGGCGTGCCCATCCTGGGCATTGTGGAGAACATGGCTGTGCATGTGTGCTCCAACTGCGGCCACGCCGAGCATATTTTTGGCGAAGGCGGTGGCCGCAAGATGGCCAGCGAGTACGGCATGGACTACCTGGGCGCCTTGCCGCTGGACATTCACATTCGGCTGCAGGCCGACAGCGGCCGGCCCACCGTGGTGGCCGACCCCGACGGCGAGCTCGCCCGCATTTACAAAGACTTGGCGCGCAAGGTGGCCGTCACGGTGGCGGGCAAGGCCAAAGACTTTTCAGCCAAGTTCCCCACCATCAGCATCTCCAAAAACACCTGATGAGCAGCCTGGCCTCGCTGCGCTACCTGGTGGCTTTGAGCGAGCACCAACACTTTGCGCGCGCGGCCCAGGCCTGCCACATCACCCAGCCGGCGCTCTCCAACGCCTTGAAAGCGCTGGAGCAAGAGTTTGGCACCGCCATCGTCAAGCGCGGCCGCACCTATGCGGGCCTCACCCCCGAGGGCGAGCGCGTGCTGGCCTCGGCCCAGCGCATGCTGCACGAGCAGGCGCTGCTCAAGCAAGACTTGGCCAGCACGGCCGAGCAGCCCAGGGGGCCCTTGGTCATTGGCGTGGTGCCCACGGCCGCGCCTTTGGCTGCGCGCTTTGCCGCACAACTGCAAGCCCGCCACCCCGGCATTTCGCCTGTGGTGCGCTCGCTGAGTTCGCGCCACATTGAAGAAGGCCTGGAAAGCCTGGCGCTGGACCTGGGTCTGGGTTTTGCAGAGCGTTTGTCTGCAGGCGCTTGGGCCCAGCGCCTGGACTTGTTGGCGCAGTGCACCGAGCATTATTTTTTGGTGCGCCGCGCCGCCCAACCCGAGGCGCAGCTGCGCCTGGGCGCGCCCATGCGCTGGGCCGACGCCGCTGAGCTGCCCCTGTGCTTGCTCACCCCCGAGATGCACAACCGCAGCTTGGTGGACAGCGCTTTTGCGCAAGCCGGTGTGCAGGTGCAGCCGGTGATGGAAACGAATTCGATGCTCACCTTGACGCTGTGCGTGCAGACCGCCCACCTGGCCAGTGTGTTGCCCGGCGCGCTGGTGGGCGCGGTGCGAAGCCAGGGCGAGCTCGAAGCACTGCCTCTGGTCGAGCCCGAAATGCTCACGCCCTTGGCCTTTGCCAGCTGGCGCCAAGCGCGGCCCTCACGCGCGCTGCAGGCCGCACTCGCCATGGCGGGCCAGCCGCAGTGGCTGGCCCATGCCGCCGCGCACAGCGGCGTGCTGCGGGCTTGATCAATCGATCTTGATGCCGGCGGCCTTGATGATGGCCGCGTTGGCTGCCATTTCCTCGCGGATCATGGCATCGAACTGCTCCGGGCTCAGGGGCAGGGGCTCGGCGCCCTGGCTGGCCAGGCGCTCGCGCACCTCGGGCGTGGCCAAGGCCTTGAGGGTGGCCTGGTTGAGCCGGTTGACCACCTCGCGTGGCGTCTTGACCGGCACCAGCATGCCTATCCAGAACAGGTATTCGGCGTTGGCAATGCCAGCTTCGGCCAGCGTCGGCACATCGGGCAGCTGCGCCGAGCGCTTGGTGGTGGCCACGGCCAGGGCTTGCAGGCGGCCGGCCTTGATCATGGGCAGGGCCGAGACCAGCGGCGCAAAGAAAAAGTCTGTGCGGCCGGCAATCGTCTCGTTGACCGCCTCAGGCGAGCCCTTGAAGGGCACGTGCACCGCATCTATGCCGGTGGCGGCGCGAAACTTCTCGGCGCTCATGGAGGTCGCTGTGCCCGCGCCCACCGAGGCGTAATTGAGCGAGCCCGGCTTGGCCTTGGCCGCAGCCACCAGGTCTTGAACCGTCTTGAAGCCCTTGCTGGGCGCGACCACCAGCACATTGGGCACCACCGCCAGCGGGATCACGGCCGAGATGTCTTTGAGCGGGTCATACGGCACCTTGGAGAGCAAGGGCACCACGGTGTGCGCCGCGGTGTAGACCGAGAT
>CANHKH010000194.1 GCA_947460165.1 Comamonadaceae bacterium | reverse complement strand
TACCTTGCTGCTCTCGCTGGAGTTGGTGCTCATGGTGGTCATTGGCGGGCTGGGCAGTTTGCGCGGCGCGGTGCTGGGCGCCATCTTGATCAGCCTGCTGCCCACGGCGATCTCGCGCATCAAGCCGCTGTTGCCTGACAGTATTTCCAAGCAGTTTGGCCTGGAGATTTTTGTGTTTGGCTTGGTGCTGGCCATCTTTGTGCTGTTTGAGCCTGGCGGCTTGAATGCGCGCTGGCTCAAGCTGCGGGCGCTGCTGGAGAGCTTTCCGCTCTACCGGCGCGACACCTTCAAGCGGCAAAAGCGCTACATGAAATCGGAGCGCTACAAATGAGTGCGCAGGCCTTGTTGACCGTGCGCGAGCTGGCGCTGACCTTTGGCGGCGTGCACGCCATCGCCGATTTGAGCCTGGAGGTCAGGCCCGGCGAGGTGCTGGCCATCATCGGCCCCAATGGCGCGGGCAAGACCTCGCTGCTCAACGTGGTCACGCGGGTGTTTGACGCCACGCGCGGTCAGGTTCACTTCAAGGGCCAAGACCTGCTCAGTGTGCCCCGCCACCAGGTGGCCGGCCTGGGGCTGGCGCGCACTTTCCAGAACATCGAGCTCTTTGAAGCGGCCACCGTGCTGGACAACCTCATGCTGGGTCGCCACCGCTTTGGCGGCGGCGCCTGGTGGCAGCAGCTGCTGCGCACGCCGGCGCTCACCCGCGCTGAGGAGACCTCGCGCCAGCGGGTGGAGCGCATCATTGACTTTTTAGAACTTTCGGCCTGGCGGCATGCCCCCATTGCGGGCCTGCCCTACGGCGTGCGCAAGGTGGTCGAGCTGGGCCGGGCGCTGTGCAGCGAGCCCGAGCTTTTGTTTCTGGACGAGCCGGCCTCGGGCCTGAACCCTGAGGAAACGCGCGACCTGGCTTTTTGGATTGATGACATCCGCAGCGAACTGGGCGTCACCGTGGTGATGGTCGAGCACGACATGTCGCTGGTCAGCGCCGTGGCCGATCGGGTCATCTGCATGGCCCAGGGGCGATTGCTGTCTGAGGGCACGCCGGCCCAGGTGCAGGCCGACCCGCTGGTGATTTCTGCCTACCTGGGAGCCTGAACCATGGAGCCCTTGCTGCAAGTGCGCAACCTTGAAACCTGGTATGGCCCCATCATGGCCATCCAGGGCCTGAACCTGCAGGTGCTGCCCGGGCGCATCGTCACTGTGCTGGGCGCCAATGGTGCGGGCAAAACCACGCTGCTCAACACCCTGGCCGGGGTGATAGACCCCTTCAAAGGCCAGGTGGTCTTTCAGGGTCAGGATGTGCATGGGCTCGATGCTGACGAGGTCTGCCGCCGCGGCCTGGTGTTGGTGCCCGAGGGGCGGCAGGTGTTTCCGTTTTTGAGCGTCAAGGACAACCTGGCCATGGGCGCCTACACCCGGCGCGATGCCGATGGCGTGCGCAGCGATCTGGAGCGCACTTACCAATGGTTTCCACGCCTGCGCGAGCGCCAGGCGCAGGCGGCGGGCCTGCTCTCAGGCGGTGAGCAGCAGATGCTGGCCATTGGCCGGGCCCTCATGGCCCGGCCGCGCCTGCTGATGCTCGACGAGCCTTCGCTGGGCCTGTCGCCACTCTTGACCAAGGAGATCTTTCAGATCATCCGCCGCATCCGCGAGGAAACCGGTACCTCCATCTTGGTGGTGGAGCAAAACGCCGCCGTGGCCTTGGCGCATGCGGACGACGGCTACATCATGGAGCTGGGCCGCATCGTCGCCGCCGACACCTGCGAGGTGCTCGCGCAAAAAGCCGATGTGCGCCATTCTTACCTGGGCGGCGGGCACGCCACGGGCCTGAGCGGCACCGCGCAGCGCTGGAAGCAGCGCAAGACATGGAGATGAAGCGGCCATGAGTTCAGAGCAAGCCATTGATCCACACTTTATGGGCCAGGCCACGCCAGCGCAGGTGTTCAGGCAGCGCTGCCGCGAATGGGGCGAGCGCCCTGCGCTGCGCCGCAAGCGCCTGGGCCTGTGGGAGGGCCTGAGCTGGCGGGGCTACTACGAACACGCCCGCGCCGTGGGCTTGGCGCTCGCCGAGCTCGGCCTGGCGCGCGGCAGCATCGTCTGTGTGCTGGCCGACAACCGTCCTGAATGGCTGTATGCCGACATGGGCGCGCAATGCATGGGCTATGCGGGCAACGGCATCTACCCCACGGCTTCTGCGCCGCAGGTCCAGCATGTGCTGGTGGACTCGGGTGCGGTGGTGGTGTTTGTAGAAAACCAGGAGCAGCTTGAAAAAGTGCTGACCGTGCGCGGGCACTGCCCGGCTTTGCGCCGCATCGTGGTGATGGAGCGCGAGGGCCTGCGCGGCCTGCAAGATGCGCAGGTGGAGTTCTTTGACGAGTTCTTGGCGCGCGGCATGGCGCTGGCGGACACGCAGGCCGCGCAGTTTGAGGCGGCCATAGACGCCGGCCAGCCGCAGGAGCTGGCTTTTTTGGTCTACACCTCGGGCACCACCGGCGCACCCAAGGGCGCCATGGTGCTCAACCGCAACGTGGTGTTCCAGATGGGCCTGGCCACCAGCTACCTGGACGTGGTCCCGGGCGACCGGTCCATCTCCTTTTTGCCGCTGTGCCACATTGCCGAGCGCATGGCCTCGGTGTTCAACCCGCTGGCCATGGGTTTGGTGGTGCACTTTCCGGAGAATGCGAGCACGGTGTTCAACGACATGCGGGAGGTGGCGCCGCATGTGCTGTTTGCGCCGCCGCGCTTTTGGGAAAAGCTCCATTCGCAGATCGACCTCTTCATGCGCGACGCCATTGCGCCTGCGCGCTGGGTGTATGGCCTGGCCAGGCGCCAAAGCCAAGCCTTCACGCAGGCGCAGCTCCAAGGGCAGGCGCCGCAAGCTTCGCTGCCTCTGAAGCTGCTGCGGGCGCTGGCCTTTGGCCACATCCGCGTGTTCTTAGGCCTGCAAAACGTCAAGAGCGCGCTCACGGGCGCGGCGCCCGTGCCGCCAGAACTTGTGCGCTGGTTCATGGACTGCGGCATCGAGCTGCGCGAGGCCTTTGGCATGACCGAGACCTGTGGCTTTTGCACCGCCACCCCGGCCGGCGGCGTGCGCCTGGGTTGGGCCGGGCTGCCCGCGCCGCACACCGAGCTCAAGATCGGACCGCAAGACGAGATTTGGGTGCGTGGCGACAACGTCTTTGGCGGCTACTGGGGACAGCCTGAGCGCACGCGCGAGGCCATCGATGCCGACGGCTGGCTGCGCACCGGCGACTGCGGTGAGATCGGTGAGCACGGTTACCTGGCGGTGCGCGACCGCATCAAGGACATCTTGATCACCTCGGCCGGCAAGAACATCACGCCCAGCCACATCGAGAGCCAGCTCAAGTTCAGCCCTTTCATCACCGACGCGGTGGTCATCGGCGACGGCCGCCACTACCTCACCTGCCTGATCATGATCGACCAAGAGCACGTGGCGCGCTTTGCCCAGGACCAGCAAGTGCCTTACACCGACTTTGCCAGCCTCACCCGCGCGCCCGAGGTGCTCGCGCTCTTGCAAGCCGAGCTCGAGAAGGTCAACGCCCAACTGGCGCGGGTCGAGCAGATCAAGCATTTCAGGCTGATCGACCAGCTGCTGACGGCCGAGGACGAAGAACTCACCCCGACCATGAAGCTCAAGCGCAAGGTCGTGGCCAGCAAGTACGCCCACCTGATCTCGCAGATGTACGCCAGCCCCTGATTTTTTGATTTCAACCCCAACCCTGAAGGAGACAGTCATGACAGTTCAAAGACGCATCGTCATCGCCGCAGCCGCCCTGGCCTGGGCCGGCGCGGTTCACGCCGCCGGCGTGAGCGACACCGAGATCGTGCTCGGCAGCCACATTGATTTGTCCGGCCCGGCCGCCGCCGGCATGCCCATGCTGCGCAACGCCATGCAAATGCGCATTGATGAGGCGAATGTGGCCGGCGTGCACGGCCGCAAGATCCGTCTGATCGTCGAGGACAACGGCAGCCAGCCCCAAATGGCGGTGCGCGCTGTGCAAAAGTTGATCAAGAGCGACGGCGTGTTCGCCATCGTCAACTCCTTTGGCTCTGGCCCCAACGCCGCCACCGCCAAGGCCGCCACCGACGCGGGCGTGGTGGTGTTCGCACCCTGGGCGGCCTCGGCCATCATCCAAAAAGTCTCAGGCAACAGCCCGCTGATGTTCACCACCGTGCCCAACTACGACAGCACCACCGCCACCGGCTTGTCGTGGGCCATACGCACCTGGAAGCCCCAGCGCGTGGGCGTGATCTACCAAGAAGGCCCGTTTGGCGACCTGATCCGCGGCGGCGTCAACTCCGCCATGAAGGCGGCCAACATGACCGTGGCCTCGGAGGCCGCTTACAAAGTTGGCGACATCGACTTTTCATCGCAAGTGGCCAAGATGAAAGCGGCCAATGTGGACCTCATCATTGCCGGCACCGTGGTGCGCGAGACCGTGGGCGTGATGGCCGAGGTCAAAAAACTCAACTGGAACGAGGTGAAAGTGCTCACCGCCGTGCCCGGGCGCAGCACCATCGTGGCCCGCCTGGGCAAGGACGCGGTCGAGGGCCTCTATGGCATGGGCGGCTGGAAGCTCAATGACGCTGACAGCAAAGACGCCGACACGCAAAAGTTCTTCACCAGCTACAAGGCCAAGTTCGGTCAAGAGCCCGATGAAAACGCCGCCAACGCCTACTCCTACATGAGCTGGTTCATTGCCGGCCTGCAGGCCACCGGCCGCAACCTGACGGCAGAATCTTTTGCCAAGGCCATGCAGGGCGTGGCGCACCAGGATTTCACCACCTACGCCCGCCAGACCTTGCAGGCCAACCACCTCGCGCCTGAGTTGGTGTCGATTGACCAGGTCAAGGGCGGCAAGTGGGTGCAGGTGGCCGCGCCCATGGGGGCCAGCCGCTGAGTGAGCACAAGCGCGCTGATTTTTGACACTTTGAAAAAGTCCTAGGGTTCCCCCGGGCTGTTGCGTGCCTGGGCGCTGTTTTATGGTGAGGCGGGGCTTGAACACATGCCCCGCCCCACCCAAGGAGACACCCCATGACTGCACAAGCGCAAGCCGACCGCTGGCTGGCTGACTTTGGCGCCGCCCTCGCGCGGCAAGACATTCCGGCCGCCGTGGCCCTGTTCCATGAAGACAGCTACTGGCGCGACCTGCTGAGCTTCACCTGGAACCTCAAAACTGCCGAGGGCAGGGCGCAGATCCGCGACCTGCTCGAGGCCACGCTCAGCACGGCCCAGCCCAGTGCGTGGGCCGCAGACGGCAGTGCCACCGAGGCCGATGGCGTGGTCGAAGCCTGGTTCACTTTTGAAACCGCGTTGTCCCGAGGCAAGGGCTTGCTGCGCCTCAAGGGCGGCTTGGCCTGGACGCTGCTCACCACCATGGTCGAGCTCAAGGGCTTTGAAGAGGCCAAGGGCGCGACCCGGCCCCAGGGCGTGGCCCATGGCGTGCAAAAAGGCCGCAAGAGCTGGCAGGAAGCGCGCGACGAAGAGGCCCGCAGCCTGGGCTACACCGAGCAGCCCAATGTGCTCGTCATCGGCGGCGGGCAGGCCGGCATCATCTTGGGCGCGCGGCTGCGCAAGCTGGGCGTGCCCACCATCATCATCGAGAAAAACAAGCGCGCCGGCGACTCCTGGCGCAACCGCTACAAAAGCCTGTGCCTGCACGACCCGGTCTGGTACGACCACCTGCCTTACATGCCCTTCCCCGAGGACTGGCCAGTGTTTGCGCCCAAGGACAAGATAGGCGACTGGCTGGAGATGTACACCCGGGTGATGGAGCTCAACTACTGGAACTCCACCACCTGCAAAAAAGCGCAGTTCAACGAGGCCCGTCAGGAGTGGGAGGTGACGGTGGAGCGCGAAGGCCGCGAAGTCACGCTGCGGCCCAAGGAGTTGGTGATTGCGCTCGGTGTCTCGGGCTATGCCCATGTGCCCAAGGTGGCGGGCGCAGAAAGCTTTGAGGGCGACCAGTTCCATTCGAGCAAGTTCCCGGGCGCCGAGAACTACCGTGGCAAGAAGGCCGTTGTGCTGGGCTCGAACAACTCCGCGCACGACATCTGCGCGGCGCTGTGGGAGGAGGGCGTGGACGTGACCATGGTGCAGCGCTCGTCCACCCACATTGCGCCCTCGGAGTCGCTGATGGAGCTGGCCCTGGGCGGGCTGTACTCGGAGCAGGCGGTCAAAAACGGCATAGACCACCACAAGGCCGATTTGATTTTTGCCAGCGTGCCCTACAAGATCATGCACAGCTTCCACATCCCGGTGTACGAGGAGATGAAGCGGCGCGATGCCGACCTCTATGCTCGGCTGGAAAAAGCCGGCTTTTTGCTGGACTTTGGCGTGGACGGATCAGGCCTTTTCATGAAGTACCTGCGCCGTGGTTCGGGCTACTACATTGACGTGGGTGCCTCCGAGCTGGTGGCCAACGGCAGCGTCAAGCTGCGCAGCGGCGTGAACATCGCGCAGATCAAG
>CANHKH010000193.1 GCA_947460165.1 Comamonadaceae bacterium | reverse complement strand
GCCCATGGTGGCGGGCGAGATGCAGTGCCGCATGCTGGGCTGCGCCGTCGAGGCCTGGAACGAGCAGGGCCACAGCGTCATCAACGAGGTGGGCGAGCTGGTGTGCACCCGGCCGCTGCCGTCCATGCCGCTTTATTTTTGGGGCGATGTGGGCAAGCAGCGCTACACCAGCTCTTACTTTGAGATGTACCCCGGCATCTGGCGCCATGGCGACTGGCTCAAAATCACCGAACGCGGCAGCGGCATCATTTACGGCCGCAGCGACGCCACCATCAACCGCCACGGCCACCGCATGGGCACCAGCGAGCTGTACGCGGCCATTGAGGCCCTGCCCGAGGTGCTGGATTCCTTGATCGTGGACCTGGAAGTTTTGGGCAGGCCCAGTTACATGCCGCTCTTTGTGGTGCTGCGGCCCGGGCTGCAGCTGGACGAGGGCCTGCAAGCGCGCATCAAACAGGCGATTCGGGTGGCGGTGTCACCGCGCTTTATCCCCGACGAGATCGTGCAAGCCCCGGCCATCGCGCGCACCTTGAGCGGCAAAAAGCAAGAGCTGCCCATCAAGAAAATGCTGCTGGGCCAGCCGGCCGACAAAGTGCTCAACAAAGACGCCATGGCCAACCCGGAGTGCCTGGCCTGGTACGCCGACTTTGCCGCCCGCAGCCTGCACTAAGCCGCCATGGGCCTGCAGGTCGGCCAAGGCCGTGAGCGCAGGCAGCGACTGCCGCTGGCGCAGGCGAGAGGAGACCACCTCCGGGGCCGGATACAGCAAAGCGATCGTCGCGACCACCTGCTGCGGGCTGATCGGGCCGCTCCCACTGAGTTACTGGCCTATAAGCACCGCCACCTCGACCTCGATCTCCAGCGGGCCGTTGCCCACAAAATCCCAGCGCACAAGCGAATGCAAGATGCGATGGGCCGGCAGGGGCGCGCTCAGGCTCAGATCACCTTGGCCTGCCGCAACTCGTCCTGCTGCGCCGGGCTCAGGCCCAGCAACTCGCCATAAATGGCATCGTTGGCCTGGCCCAGCTCCGGCGGGCACTGGACAGGTACCTGGGAGTCCGACAGCTTGATCATGTTGCCTGGAATGGTCAGCGTGCCCCGTTTGGGATGCTCAAAGCTCACAAAAGTGCCCCGCTCGCGCAGATGAGGGTCGGACCAAAGCTCCAGGGTGTCAAACACCGCGCTGGCGGGCACCATGGCATCGCCCATGAGGCGCATTACTTCGCGCTTGTCAAAGTGGCGGCTCCAGTCGGAGATCATGGCGTCGATCACCGGGGCATGCTGCGCACGCAGCGAAGGGCTGGCAAAGCGCTCGTCGCCCAGCAGGTCCTCGCGGCCAATCACCTTGAGCACGCTCTCCCACTGCTTGTTGCCGGCCCGGGTGGTGTAGATATAGCAGTAGTCGTTGGGGCCCTCGCCCTTGCATTTGTAGACCTCGCTGGGCGAGGTGCCGGCAAAGATGCTCTGATTGGCGGTGCGCACGGCGGCCCTGTCAAACATGGCCTGCGCGGCGTAGGCAATGCGCATGAAGTTGATCATGCAGTCCTGCATGGTCACCTCCACCACCTGGCCGAGCCCGGTGCTGTGCCGCTGATTAAGGGCAGCGAGGATGCCTATGGTGCAATGCAGGCCGGCCCCCGAATCGGCAAAATTCGGGCCGGGCTTGAGCGGGCGCCCGTCTGGCTCTCCAGTAATAGAGAGGGCGCCTCCTGCGGCCTGTGCGATGGGGTCAAAGGCCAGAAAGTTGGCATACGGCCCCTCGGGCGCGAAGCCCTTGATGCGGGCATATACTAGGCGGGGATTGATCTGCCGGACCTGCTCCACGCCGAAGCCGAACTTTTCCATCACCCCCGGCGCGAAATTCTCGACCAGGATGTCGCCCACCTCCAGCAGGCGGCGCAGCAGGGCCTTGCCCGACTCGGACTTGAGGTTCAGTGTCACGCTCTTCTTGTTGGCGTTGAGCTGCAGAAAGTAATGCGAATCCAGACCGGGTTCGGTGCTTGAATAGCGCCCCTGCTCGCCTTTGACAGGCGGCTCGATCTTGATCACCTCGGCGCCGAACCAGGCCAACAACTGGGTGCAGGAGGTTCCGGCTTCGAACTGGGTCAAATCGATAACGCGCAGGCCCTGCAGGGCCGATGGGGAGGCAGACGGGCTGTGGACGGGCGGGCTCATGGCTGTGGTCTCTTGGGGGCTTTTAATTCGGGACAGCGCCGGAGAGCCTCACCAACTCACGCCAGCGCAGGATCTCGGACTGGAAAAAGGCGTTGAACTCCGGCGGCGTCGAGCCCACAGGATCCAGGCCCAGGTCTGTCAGGCGAGAGCGCACCGCAGGCTCGGCCAGCGCGGCGGCCATGGCCCGACTCATCTGCTCGACGATGGGAGCGGGCGTGCCCTTGGGGGCGAACAGGCCGTGCCAAGTGCCAATCGCGTAGCCGGGAACGTCTTCAGCGATGGGGGGCACATCGGGCATGGCAGCGGCGCGCTTGGCCGAGGTCACGCCTAGCACACGGATGGAGCCCGCCTTGTAGAACTGGGCCAGTTCCACGATGGGGCCGAACACGGCCTGCACTCGACCGGCCACCAGGTCGGTGTTGGCCGGCGCGCCACCCGCATAGGGAATGTGCACCATGTTGCCGCCTATGGCTTTTTCGAACAGGGCACCCGAGACATGCTGCAGCGTGCCCGACCCTGCCGAGCCGTAGTTGAGCTTGCCCGGGTTGGCCTTCACATGGTCCACGAATTCTTTGACTGTGCGCGCGGGCACCGAAGGATGGACCGCCAGGATGCTGGCAATCGTGGTGATCTGGGTGACCGGCAAGAAATCGCTGGCCACATCGAAGGGCAAGGACTTGTTGAGGCTGGGCGCCGAGGCCAGCGAGCCCGAGCCGAACAAAAAGGTCTGGCCGTCAGGCTTGGCAATGGCCACGGCATTGGCGCCCACCACCCCCGCAGCACCAGGGCGGTTGACCACCACCACATTCTGGCCGAGTTTCTTGCCCACCTGCTCGGCCAGCACGCGGGCGGCAATGTCGGTGCTGCCGCCTGGCGCGAAACCCACGATCAGCGTGACTGCAGAACTCGGCCAGTTCTGCGCGTGGGACAGGTGCGCGCCGCAGCAGCTCAGGAAAAACACCAGGGTAGCAAGCCATTTTTTTGTCATTGCCAAACTCCAAAAAGGTGGGGCGCAGTGCGCCGGTTCAGGTGGAAAAACTCGTGAAGCTGGCAGTGGTCGCCCGGGCGCGCCAGTCGGTGACCACGTTGACCAGCGCCACCTGCCCCTGGGCAACGGCCTTCGCCGCCCGTTGCAGCGCACCCTGGATGTCTTCGGCTCGCTCTACCAGTTCGCCATGGCAGCCCAGGGCCTGCGCCATAAGGTCGAACCGCGTGTAGCCCAGGTCGCGCCCGGGCTTGACCTTGTCGGGGTCGGCTGTCCAACCTCCGTTGAGACTGATGATCACCAGCAGCGGCAGCTTGTGGCGCACTGCGGTGTCCAACTCCATGGCATTGAGCCCGAAGGATCCGTCGCCATGCAACACCACCACCGCAGCCTCGGGGCAGGCCGCCTTGGCGCCCACGCCAAAGGGCAGGCCCACGCCCATGGTGCCAAAGGGGCCGGAATTGAGCCGGTGGCCAGGCATGTAACTGGGGATGGTCTGGCGCGCGTAGTTGAGAATTTCCTGCCCGTCCACGCAGAAAATAGCGTTTTGGGGTATGAAATCGCGCACTTCTTTGCAAAGGCGCAGCGGATGAATCGGGTGGGCATCGCTGGCCAGCTTGGCCTCGGCAGCCGGAGCCTTGGCTTGCTCGATAGCCTCAAGCTGCGAGCGCCAGCCGGCGAAGTGGTCCAGCCCGATGCGCCCATGTGCAGCCTGGCTCAGTTGCCTGAGCACGGTGCCCGCATCGCCCACCAAAGGCAGGTTGGTGCGCTGGCAGGTCTGCAGTTCCGTGGGGTCGATGTCAATGCGGGCAAAGCAGGCCCGACTGGAAAAGCGCGGCGGCTTGCCATGGGAGAAAACAAAATTCAGCCGAGTTCCGACCACGAGCACAAAGTCGGCCTCCTTGAAAGCCGTCGAGCGCCCCTGCGCAAAGCACCAGGGGTGATCCTCTGGAATCACGCCACGCCCTTGCGGCGTGGTGTAGAAGGGAATGCCGGTTTTTTCCACGAACTCGCGCAAAGCGGGCGCAGCCTGGGACCAGATCACGCCGCTGCCACTGAGGATAACCGGCTTCTTGGCGCGGGCCAGGCCATCGACGACCTCTTGGATGCGCTGCGCGTCGGCCGGGGTGCGCGCCAACGGCATCTGGCCGGGGGGCTCCGGCCAGAAGACCTGGTCCTCCTCCACCTGCCGATAAAGCAGGTCGCCCGGCAAGTCCAGATAGACGGGCCCAGGCTTGCCGGACATGGCAATGCGAAACGCCCGGTCCACATATTCCGGAATGCGGGCCGTATCCAGCACACGGTCGGCGTGCTTGGTGACTGGCTTCATCAGTGCCAGCTGGTCGATCTCCTGGAAGGCGCCGGTCTGGAAGGCCGACATGGGGCTGGCACCACCAAAGGCCACCACGGGTGCGCAGTCGATCAGGGCGTTGGCCAGCCCAGTGGTGAGGTTGACCGTGCCGGGACCCGACGCGCCTAGACACACCCCGGGGCGGCAACGCACCCGCGCATAGGCCTGGGCCATCATGGCAGCTGCTTGTTCGTGGCGCACATCGATACCGCGCACGCCATGGGCCATGGCGGCGAGCAAGGCCTCATTGATGGGCCCCCCCATGATGTAGAACATGGTATCCACACCCTGGCGGGCCAGCGCCCGACCGAACAATTCGTTGCCTGAAACAAGGGCCATGAGGTCTTTCAGTTCGGCACCTCGCCTTCGGCAAGAGGCCGCAGCTCTGCGGAGCGACAGTGAAGAGGAGATACTAGGGGCGCGGGCCGGGCTCGCACAATTGCTTTTTTTGAAAGCATTCATGCTTGAATCCGATCAATGACACAAAGGGACTGGTACCGCGTCCTCAGCCGCCTGAACCTCAACCAAGTGTTGACCTTTTTGGTCGTTGCTGAAGAGAAAAGCTTTCGCTCAGCGGCGCTGCGCATGCACCTGTCGCCGTCGGCAGTCAGCGTGCAGATTCAGCAGCTCGAACGGATGCTGGGGGTGCCGCTGTTTCACCGCACCACGCGCAGTGTGGTGCCCACGCGCGATGGCATGGCCCTGGCCGAAGTGGCCCAGCGGATCAGCGCCGAGCTGGCCGACATCACCACCCAGCTGCGCGACGAGGCGCAGTTGCAAAAAGGCCTTGTCACTGTGGTGGCCATGCCCACCTTTGCCTACATGCTCTTGCCGCAGCTGATGTGCCGCTTCGCCGAGCTCTACCCCAATGTGGAGATACGGCTGCTGGACTTTGACTCCCCCAGGGCGTTGGAGATGCTGCAGCAAGGCGATGCAGACCTTGCGGTGCTGGCCCGCACCCGGGACATGGAGGCCTTTGAATTCATCCATCTCTTCGAAGACGAGCTCGTGGTGATCATCCCAGCCGACTCCAATCTGTTTGAAGGGCGCCAGGAAGTGAGCACCGAGGAGGTGGCGCGCGAGCAACTGTTGCTCTCCCCCAGCGGTACGCAGACGCGCGCCCTGGTCGATCAGATCTTCGCCCGGGCCCAGTGCCAGCCGCGGGTACGCCAGGAATGCCAGCGGCCCCAGACGCTGTTGGCGCTTGTGGAGCATGGCTTGGGCATCGCCATCCTGCCGCGCACCGCGGTGGTAGATATCAATTTGTCTCGCGTGCGCATCGCGTCTCTGGAGTCAAGGCCCATGCGCGAAGTCGGCATCGTCTCCCCGCGCAACATGTCGCTGTCGCCGGCCGCGCAATCCTTCAAGGATTTCCTCAGCCACGCCAAGCCGCATTTGGCGAATGACAAACCCCTGAGCCTGTAGGCTCAGCGCCAAGCGCAATCTGAAGGAGGCGGGGGCTGGGTTCAAGCCTGCAGTGCCGGCAGTTCCGCGCCGCTGCATCACACGGTCACCTTATCCCAAAAAGCGCCTGATTTCACCGCTGCCGGAGAGCAGCACGCCCTGAGTACAAGCCCGGCAGAGCTCGACAAGTTCACCGGCCTCACAGGCTGAGAGTAGCCAGCTAGGCGCCAAGTGAGATCGCTTCACAGAAAAGAAGGTCGCGGGCTGACCAGTTCTTGTGCTGGCACATGCCGAACACATGATCGCGCACCAGTGGAAGCGCAAAGGCATGGCCCGACCTCAAGAAAGTGGGGCGTCGGCCTGGCTTGGAGGTGCCAGGCCAACGCCACTCTAAAAAAACCTAAGCTCAGGCCTTGGGCGGCACCATCACAAAATCGTAGTCCAGCGTGTAGAAGGGCTGCGTCATGGCGCGACCGTCGGGCGCTTGGCCAGCCTCGTGGCGCACAAAGTCGCCAATGAGCGAGGGCCGCACGCCGAACACGGCGTCTGAGTCGAGGTACTTGCTTTGGCGGTCAAAGATGTG
>CANHKH010000192.1 GCA_947460165.1 Comamonadaceae bacterium | reverse complement strand
CATGCGCCTGGTTCTGACCCGGCCCGAGCGCGAGGCCAGCCGCTGGGCCCAGGCCCTGCATGACTTGGGCCACGAGGTGCTGTGCCTGCCCCTGATTGCCGTGGGCCCCGCGCCTGACGCGCAAGCGCTGAGCCAAGCCCGCGCCCTGGCCTTGGGCGCCCGCGCCCTCATGTTTGTGAGCGCCAACGCTGTGCGCGGTTTTTTTGAGGGTGCCCCACCCGCCTTGGGCAGCAGCCGGGCCTGGGTCACCGGCCCGGGCAGCGCGCAGGCCTTGCGTGAGCTGGGTGTGCCCGAGGCGCTGATGGACCAGCCGCCGCTGGAGGTCGGGCGTTTTGACTCAGAAGCCCTGTGGGCCGAGGTCAAGGCACAGGTGCAGCCCGGTGATCAGGTGCTGATCGTGCGCGGCGCTGACGAGCTGGGCCTGCCCAGCGGCCGGCCTTGGTTGGCCGACCAACTTCAGCAGGCCGGTGCGCGTGTGCATGAGGTGGCGGCTTACGCCCGCCAAACGCCCAGCTGGAGTGCCGCCCAGCACGCCCAAGCCCTGGCGGCCTTGCAGGGCAGTGTGTGGGTGCTCAGCAGCTCCGAGTCCCTGGGCCACCTGCAGCAGTTGCTGCCAGGCCAAGCCTGGGCAGCCGCTCGCGCCGTGGCCACCCATGAGCGCATTGCCCAGGCGGCCCGCCAAGTGGGTTTTGGCCAGGTCGTGGTGTGCCCGCCCACGGTGGGGGCGCTGCACGCCTGCCTACAATCCCTTGAATGACGACAGAGCCCCGCCCCGCCCAGCCAGCTGGCCCACCCGATGACGCACCCGCCGCTGCGGCCGGTGCACCTGCACCCGCTCCTGCGCCCGCTCCTTCGGCTTCGCTTCCCTTTGCAGCTTCAACCCCGCCCGCACCAGGTCCTGAACCTGTGGCTGCCGCCCTGCCTGATCCCGCCCGCACGGCCCGCTTGCAGCTCATCGCTTTGGCCGTGCTGGCCGGCGCGGCGCTGGTGCTCAGTGTGCTGCTGTGGCAAAAGTTGTCCCACATTCAAGAAGAGCTGGCCCGCCGCAGCCTGGATGCGGGCACCCAGGCCGTGGCGGCCCGCACCCTGGCCCAGCAGTCTCAGGACACCACACGCGATCTGGTGCAGCGCGTCAGCGGCATGGAGGCGCGGCTGGCTGAGGTGGTTCTGCAGCGCCAGCAGCTTGAAGAGCTCATGCAAAACCTGTCGCGTTCGCGCGATGAGAATTTGGTGGTCGACATCGAGTCTGCCCTGCGCCTGGCGCAGCAGCAGGCCCAACTCACCGGCAGTGCCGAGCCCTTGCTGGCGGCTTTGCGCACGGCCGAGCAGCGCTTGCGCCGCACCGCCCAGCCGCGTCTGACCCCTTTGCTGCAGGCCATTGCCCAGGACACCGACCGCGCCAAAAGCGCCGTCTTCACGGACATACCGGCCTTGCTCATCAAGCTCGACGAGCTCATTCGCTTGGTTGACGAGTTGCCAGTGGCCAACGATGCGGTCCCGGCGGCAGAGCCTGTGGCCGCTGCGCCCCGCACAGAGACCGCCAAGACCGGTTTCATCAACACCACCACAGGCGCTGTCCAAGACTGGCTGAGCCGGGCTTGGACGCAGAGCGTGTCGGCCGTGTGGCAAGAGGCGCGGCAGTTGCTGCGCATCAGCCGCATTGACCGGCCCGAGGCCGCGCTGCTGGCGCCTGAACAGGCTTTTTTCTTGCGTGAAAACACCAAGCTCAAGCTGCTCAATGCCCGCATGGCATTGCTCTCGCGGCAAACCGAGGTGGCCCGCGCCGACCTGCAGGCGGTGAGCCAGTCTTTGCTGCGCTACTTTGACCGCAACGCCCGCAAGTCTCAGGTGGCCACCGAGTTGCTCCAACAGGTGCAGACCCAGCTCAAGGCCACCGAGTTGCCCCGTCTGGACCAGACCCTGGCTGCCTTGGCCACCGCTGGCGGCGGCCGCTGAAAGTCAGGTACCTCATGCGCGCAGCTCTTTGGCTTGTGGCCCTTTTTGCGGTGGCGGTGGCCATTGCCTTGTTTGCGGGCAACAACCAAGCGGCGGTCACGCTGTTTTGGCCGCCCTACCGGGTGGACCTCTCGCTCAACCTGAGCTTGCTGCTGGCCGTGGGCCTGTTTGTGCTCATTCATTTGGCGCTGCGCGGCTTGGCCGCAGTGTTTTCTTTGCCTGTGCAAGCGCGGCGCTGGCGGGCCCAGCAAAAAGAGCGGGCCATGTATGCCGCGCTCATGGACAGCCTGTCGCACCTGGTGGCAGGCCGCTTCTTGCGCGCCTCGCGCGCCGCCGAAAGCGCGCTGGTGCAAGAACAAGGGTTGGACCTGTTGGTGACCGAGCTGGGCGCCGACAGCGGCCACGCCCCTCAGCGGGCGGTGCAGCTGCGCGCGCTGGCCCACTTGGTGGCCGCTGAGAGTGCCCATGCCTTGCAAAACCGGGCGGTGCGCGAGCATCACCTGCAGTTGGCCCTGCAGCAGCCGGTGCAGCGCCAAGCGGTGGAGATCCGCGAGGGCGTGGAGCTCAGGGCCGCCCGCTGGGCCCTGGATGACCGCGACCCTGTCGCCGCCTTGGCCCGCCTGAGCCAGCTGCCCCAGGGCGTGGCCCGCCGCACGCTGGCCTTGCGCCTGCGCTTGCGCGCAGCCCGCCTGGCCAGGCAAACGGCCGACGCCCTGGATACCGCGCGTTTGCTGGCCAAGCACGGCGCGTTTTCAGCGCCGGCGGCTCAAAGCATTTTGCGCGGTTTGGCCTTGGAGTTGCTGTCCGGCGCGCACGACCCGCAGCAGTTGCAAAAAGCCTGGTCCGTGCTGGACGCCACCGAGCGCGCCATGCCCGAAATTGCGGTGCATGCCTCCGCCCGCTTGCTTGTGCTGGGCGGCGATGCGGCGCTGGCCCGCCAATGGGCCATCCCCGCTTGGGAGCAGATGGTGCAGTCAGCCACTGCGCTGCCCGACGACCTGCAAGTGCGTTTGGTGCAAACCCTGGAGCGCTCCATGGACGCGCTCGATGTCGCTTGGTTGGGCCGCCTGGAAGACGGCCTGCAAGCCCGGCCGCGAGACGCCCAATTGCAGTACGTGGCCGGCATGGCCTGCCTCAAACGCCAGCTGTGGGGCAAAGCCCAGCAGCTGCTGTCCCAGGCCGTGCTTGGCCTCAAAGATGCAGGGCTGCAGCGGCGCGCTTGGCGGGCCTTGGCCCAGTTGGCCGAGGAACGTGGCGATGCTGCTGCCGCGCAGCAGGCTTTCCGGCGCTTGTCTGAATCTTGAAGGCCTGGCCCGCACTGGGTGGCTTCATCTCCCACTGAGCACTGTGGCGGCGGGCGCTGCAGGCGGTCCATGGGCGCCGCAGCTTGTGTGTCAATCCCTTGATAGGAGAGGTGGGCTATGCCTTTGTAGGCAGCCTGCTGGCGAGGCGTGCCGAGCGGGCAAGAAAAAAGCGGCCTTGGCCGCTTTTTTCATGGTGCTGTGTGCTCAGGAGCTTTGCGATGTGCTTTCAAAGGGCAGCTTGAGCTTGCTCAAGTCGCGCTTGGTTTCGACCAGCACCAATGGGCCTTCGTTGACCACCACCGCTGCGGGACGCTCGCGCGGCACGTGCACGGGTTTGGCTTGCGCTGCGATGGCGGCCTGGACCTGGGCGATTTTGGCGGCGTCGGAGTTCACCCACTGCAGCCCCGAGCTGCTGGCCACTTCGGCCAAGGCCTCCATGGGCAGCTCGTAAGGGCTGACCTTGGGCAAGCCTTGGGGGGCTGGTGCGGCAGTGGCTGTTGATGGCTGCGGTGCAGTCACTTGCACAGGGGCCGGTGAAGGGGCAGGTGCCTGAGCCACAGGGGCGTCTGCAGGCGGGGCCACCACAGCGTCTGGCTGCATTGCTGGGGCGACCTGGTCAGGCGCTTGAGCTTGAACGCTGGAGGCACTGAGTTGTGCCGCGCCTTCTTCAGGGCGCTCGCTAGGCTCACGGTGGTCGCGACCTTCTCTGGTGTCTTTGCCTTCGCGGCCGTAGCGGTCGCGGCTGCGCCGTTCACGCGGTGCGCGATCGCCTGGGTTGGCCGTTTCTGCCTGCTCGGCACTGCTGCCTTCAGGCTGCGTGGCGATGGCGGCTTCGCCGTCTGGGGTGTCGGTGCGTTCGACACGCTCGCTTCGCTCGCCGCGCTCTCCCCGCCCACGGCGTGGGCGCTCGCCGCGTTCACGGCGGCCGCCTGCGGTTTCGCCATCGGCCGCAGCCGCTGGGTCAGCGCCCGTGGAGGCAGCAGCAGCGGACATGGCGGCCATGTTGGCTGCGGCCAATTCTTGTTGACTGACTTCGCCCTGGGGCTGAGTGTCTTGGCGCTCGATCCGTTCAGCGCGCTCGCCGCGTTCGCGCCTACCCCGACCTTCTCGGGGCTCACGGGGCTCACGGGGCTCACGGGGTTCGCGCGTTTCGCGTGGCTCGCGGGCTTCGCTCTGACCTTCTGCGGGTGCGCGTTCGCCGCGTTCAGCGCGGCCACCCCGCTCGCGCCTGGCTTCGCCACCGCGGCCCTCGCGTGGTTCACGTGGCTCACGCGGCTCGCGTGGTTCACGTGTGGTGCGTCCGTCCTGGCTTGGGGCTGCGGGCGAGCTATCCTGGCCGTCGCGGGCCTCGCTGGGGGCGGCGCCTCGTTCGCTGCGCTCACCCCGCTCGGGGCGCTCGCCTCGACCGCGTCCGCGGCCACGCTCGCCACCTCGGCCACCGCGCTCACCCCGCTCGCTGCGTTCAGTGCGTTCGCCGCGTTCATTGCGGGCTTCAGTGCGATCGGTTTTCTTCTCTTCTGCCGCCACGGCCGGTGCAGGCGTGTGTGCCGGAGCGTCTGCAGCGGGGCTGCCGAACAGGCCTTTGAGCCAAGAGAAAAACCCTTTTTCTGCGGTGGGGGCTGCGGCAGCGGGTGCTGGCGCAGGTGTGGGCACAGCGGCCACAGGGGCGGCTTCGCTGGGCTTGGCGGCCGTGCGGGCGGGCTTGGGCTCGGCTGCGATGGGCGCTGGCGCGTCTGGCAGCACACCCTTGATCACAGGCTCTTGCTTGTTTTGCTTTTCCTGGCTGCGGCGCGTGACCGTGGTGGGGTCTTCAATGTCCTCGGCCATTTTGTAGCTGGCCACGATGTTGTCCAGGCGGGGGTCATCGTGCTTGAGGCGCTCCAAGCGGTAGTTGGGGGTTTCCAGGGCTTTGTTGGGCACCAGCAGCACGGCAATGCGCTGCTTCATCTCGATCTTGGCGATTTCGCTGCGCTTTTCGTTGAGCAGGAAAGACGCCACTTCGACGGGCACTTGGCAGTGCACGGCGGCGGTGCTGTCCTTCATGGACTCTTCTTGGATGATGCGCAAAATCTGCAGCGCCGAGCTTTCGGTGTCGCGGATGTGGCCAGAGCCGCCGCAGCGTGGGCAGGGGATGGAGGCGCCTTCGGACAGGGCAGGGCGCAGGCGCTGGCGGCTCATCTCGAGCAGGCCGAACTTGCTGATGGAGCCAAACTGCACGCGGGCTCGGTCTTGGCGCAGCGCGTCGCGCAGGCGGTTTTCCACGTCGCGGCGGTTGCGCGACTCTTCCATGTCGATGAAGTCGATGACGATCAGGCCGCCCAAGTCGCGCAAGCGCATTTGGCGGGCCACCTCGTCGGCGGCTTCCAAGTTGGTGCGGGTGGCGGTTTCTTCAATGTCGCCGCCCTTGATGGAGCGCGCCGAGTTGACGTCCACCGACACCAAAGCCTCGGTGTGGTCGATCACGATGGCGCCGCCCGAGGGCAGCTGCACGGTGCGGGCGTAGGCCGACTCGATTTGGTGCTCAATCTGGAAGCGGCTGAACAGCGGCGCGTCATCGCGGTAGCGCTTGACCCGGTGCTCATGCTCGGGCATGACGTGGGCCATGAACTGGCGCGCCTGCTCGTAAATGTCGTCGGTGTCCATCAAGATGTCACCGATGTCGCTGTTGAAGTAGTCGCGGATGGCGCGAATCACCAAGCTCGACTCTTGGTAAATCAGGAAGGCGCCCTTGCCTTGCTTGCCCGCGCCGTCAATGGCGTTCCACAGCTTGAGCAGGTAGTTCAGGTCCCACTGCAGCTCGGGCGCGCTGCGGCCAATGCCGGCGGTGCGCGCAATGATGGACATGCCATTGGGGTATTCCAACTGGTCCATGGCCTCTTTGAGCTCGGCCCGGTCGTCGCCCTCGATGCGCCGGCTCACGCCACCGCCGCGGGGGTTGTTGGGCATGAGCACCACGTAGCGGCCGGCCAGCGAAATAAAGGTGGTCAGGGCCGCGCCCTTGTTGCCACGCTCTTCTTTTTCTACCTGGACCGTGAGCTCTTGGCCCTCGCGGATCACGTCGTTGATGCGCGCTTGGCTGACCGAGACGCCAGCGGCAAAGTACTGCTTGGAGATTTCTTTGAACGGCAGAAAGCCGTGGCGGTCTTCACCGTAGTCCACAAAGCAGGCCTCCAGCGAAGGCTCGACGCGGGTGACCACGGCCTTGTAGATGTTGCCTTTGCGCTGCTCGCGCCCTTCGATTTCAATT
>CANHKH010000191.1 GCA_947460165.1 Comamonadaceae bacterium | reverse complement strand
GCGCTCCCCACCAGCGGTCGGCCTGCTGCAGCTGCGCCAAGGGCAAGGCGGTGGTCTGCGCGATCAGGCCCAACTCCCACAACTCGTCGGCGCTCCAGCGACCTTGCATCTTTTCCAGGGTGATCACGCCCACCACCTGATCGCCGTCGGTCAGCGGCACGCTGGCCAGTGCCGCCACGCCCTGCATGAGCGCATAGGACTCGTGCGCGCGCTGCACCTGTCGCACGCCTGGCTCGGCCGGATACACCAGGGCCTGGCCCTGGTCGGCGGCCTCTTCCATCGCACCCTCCAGCGCACGGCTGACGGCCGCGAGGCGGTCAAACTTCTCCACATGGCTGATGGCCGTCAGGCGCACATAAGGCGGGTGCATCCAGCCGAGCGAGACGCGATCGGCATCGAAACGCACGGCCAGGGCATTGCACAGCTCGAAGGCGCGCTGCAAAAAGCGCGGCTGGCGCGCCAACTCGATGGACAGGCGCAGGACCTGATAGAGCCGCTGTGCGTGGGGCTGCTCGGCCAAAACGCCCACTGGCGTGTCTGACTGCGTGCTGCTTGCCGCCGAACGCGCCGCCGCCGCGCTGGCGCGTGCGCTCGCATGGCGGGCCCACTGAGCCGGCACCTGCGCCGCCTGGCGGGCCCAGTCCATGAGACCCTCCATCGCAAAAACACCGTCATGCAAAACGACCACCGCCAGCACCTGGGCCGCCGCCGGCTGGGGCAAGCGCATGGCCAGCAACTGGCCGCCTTGCGGCAGGTGCTCAAGCAGGGGCTGCTCGTCGACCAAGCCGGAGAGCATCTGCAGCAGTTCGGCCGGATCACCGCTCCACACATGGGCCTGGGCCGGCCACTGGGCCAACGCCTTCCAGGGCTGACCGACAGAGGCGCTGAGCAGCAGCACGCCACGGGCCTGCAGGTCTTGACCCATGGCCTGAAGGTAATGCTCCCAAAAGACGGGCACAGGCCCGTCGAACTCCGACAGCTCGGCCCAGCGCCGGCGCTGCGCCGCAGCACTGTGCTCGTGGTGGGCCTGGCGAGAGTCAGCGTTCATCGCAAGGCTTCAAAACAAGAGGCGACCGGTGATGCCGGGACGCACCACGCCGTCGGCATTGTCAAATTCCGCAATCACCTCGACCAGCCCGCTGGACGGGTCGGTGACCGGGGAGACAAAGACCAACTGGGCCTGACGCAAACTCAGACGCACCTCGGGGCCGAGGTCGATGCGCACACTCAAGCCCGGCCTGAGGCGCTGACCCGCGGCCGCAGGCACTGCTGCAATAAAGCGCACCCGGCTGGTGTCGACCACGGTGATCACCGGCTCACTCGGAGCAACGCTCTCGCCCTGGCGGGCCGCCAGCTTGGTGACAATGCCGCCTATGGGCGAGCGCAGATGGCGGCGCTCAAAGGCTTCCTGGGCCAGCTGCAGCTCAACTTGCTCACGCTCCTTGGCCGACTCCAGCGCCCGACGCTCGGCGACCACGCTACCCAGCGCGATTTCCTCGTCCTCGAACTGCTTGCGCGAGACGCCACCGCTGAGAAGCAAAGGCTGCAGCGAGTGAATCTGCTGCTGCAGGACTTTTTCCTTTTGCCTGAGCTCCTCAATGCGAGCCCGGTCTTGCAGCAGCAGACGCCGCCGCTGGACTTCCAGCTCTTCTAGCGTGCGATCGAGGTGCAGCAGCAGCTGTCCTTCGCGAACCCGGCTGCCCTCGCTGACCAAGAGGGATTCGATGCGGCCGGCCACGGTGACGCTGAGCTTGACATCGCGCATGGCCTGGGTCACGCCTGGCGCCGACGCAGCAAAGGAAGCTGCGGGGGCTTGCGCGCCTGCCTGCAGACACGAAAAAGCGGCCAGCAGGCCTATCCCCATCCAGCGCAGGCCCCTCGCTAAGGTGGGCATCATGAAGCCCAACGTCTGAGCAAAATGCCCTGGGACGACTCCAGCACGATCTGCGCTTTGGCATAAGCGGCCTGCTGCTCCAGCGCCATCAGGCGGGAGTTGATGGTGCGCTCCTCGCGCACCAGGATTTCACGCACTTCGCTGCGGCCGGCGGCGAAACGATTGCGCTCGACTTCCAGTTGCTGCTGCTCGCGGCGAGCGACATCCTGCCAGTTCGACCAGCGCTCGGCCGCACTGCCCAGCATGTTCAGACTGGTGTCTATGTCGTTGGCAATCTGCACCTCCAGCGCCTTGAGCGCGAGCAGGGCGTTCTCGCGGCGCAGGCTGGCTGCGGCCACATCGGCCCGGCCCAGCTTGTTCTCGCCCAGCGGAATCTGCATCTGCAGCCCCACACTCCAGGTCGGGTACTCGCTCATGGTGCCCCAGCGAAAAGCGGTATTGGCCGAATAAGCCAGGCCGTTGCGCCCATAGCTGGCCACCAGGTCTATGCGCGGCAGGGCCTGGTTTTGGGCGTACACCAATTGAATGCCCTCGCGCTCGATCATCTTCTTTTGCATCAGATAGTCGGGACGTGTATCGAGCGCCAGCTTCAAGGCCTCATCGGCCAGACCAGGGGCGGCTGTCGCAGGCACAGCCGGCAAAGCGTCGGCGGCGCGCCAGAGTCGGCTGCCCCCGCCCTGGCTGCTCAGGCTCAGGGTCTGCAGGCGGTTGTGGCGCTCGCGTTGGCCCTGCAGCGCCTCGCTCAACCCGGCCTGGTAGCGGGACAGGGAGTTTTGCACCTCCAGCAGTTCCGACTCGGGCAGTCGCCCCTGGGCGACCAGGGTGCGCGCCTGCGTGAGCAGGCGCTGGCCGGTTTGTATCTTTTCCTGCGCCGCCATCACCCGGTGCTGGGCCAGCACCAGCTCGAAATAGGCCATGGCTGCTTCGGCCACCACGCTGGCCTCGGTCTCGGCCTGCGCCTGAGCGGACACCTCCACGTCAAGTTCTGCCAACACGGAGCGCGCGCGGGTCACCTCCGTCCCAGCGTCCCTGGCCAGGGGCTGGGTCAGGTTCAGGCCCCAGAAAGTGCGGTTGTCCTGGGCACCCTCAGGTCGGCCATCCTTCTGATTGATGTTGGTGATGAAGCGCGACAGGCTGGATTTGGCCTCGATCTTGGCGCCCGAGGGCAGCAACTGGCTGAGCCCGACCGAATAGTCCTGACCATCGCGCAGGTAAAAGTTGGCCTGGTCGCGGGTGAGCTTTTCTTCGTAAGTGTTGGGCTGGCGGTTGCGGCCATCGGTGGCCGACAAGGTGGCCATGGGCTGAAAGGCTGCTGCCGCGCGGTCTATGCCAGTGGCTGCAATGCCGGCTTCGGCCCGTTTGCTGCGGATGTCCTTGTTGGCCTCGCGCACTTGCGTCACCAATTCGCGCAGGCTCAGCGGTGCGGGTGTGGGGGTCGACTGCGACCAAGCCCCAGTCGCTGCCCCAAGCAAACTCAGCGCCAGCAGACCCAACGAGCAACTGGGCCGCCACAGTGGCCCCCACACCTGGTGACTGCGTGCACTCAAAAAAGAAAGCTGTCCCATGATCCGACACCTTTAAAAGAGGGTCCGGGGCCGATACATGGGGCCCACGGACTGCATCCTTGGCTTATTGCAAGGTCTGATTGGCGGGCAGAGCGCTGCTGGCTGCGGGCTTGGCGTCCTCGATGACAGGCTGGCCAGCGGGCTTTTTCAGGCCAGCCAGGCGCTCGATCTGCGACAAGGAGATCAGGTGGGCATAGATGGCCGGCAGATAGCCCTTTTGCCGAATTTCAGCGAATTTGGCATCGCTGAACTTGTTCAGGCGTTCTTCATTGATGACGTAGCAACCGGTGATGTTGCGCACCTGATTGGCCGCATTGACCCGCATGTTCAGGGGTGTGAGCAGGTTGTTTTGGACCAGAAAGCGGCTGAACTCCTGCGTCATGGTGTCCATCTGCTGCAACTCGCCCAGGTAGCGCTTGACATTCTCAATCACCTGCGTGGCATTGCCCTGCTCGTCAAACATGGGCGCGCCCTCGGTGTCACTGAGCAAATCGCTGGCTTCGTCAATGCAGACGATGAAGCGATCAGCTTCTGGGGCCTTGGTCAACGCAAAGGGATAACGGCGGATGATGGCCGGAATGTACGAGCCCTGCCACTGGCCCTGGCTGTCAATGAACAAGTTCTCTCCTGCGTCCAGCCCCATCAAGGCCACGGAACGGAACTGGTCGTTGTCCTCCAGAAAAACCAATGGGTAGATGGCTGCTGCGCGGGCAAACTCATGCACGGTGACATAGGCCACATGAAACTTGGACGCAAACCGAAAATCATTGCTGGCCCGCACTTTTTTGCCACCATGACGGTCTTTGTTGACGGGTACCACTCGCTCGAACATATGAAAAACTCCTTGAACATTGAAAACGCCTCGTCAACAAAATGCCATTGCCCAGCCCGACCGCAGCAGCGCCAAGAGATGAGCGAAAAAATTTGTTAACGAGTTGTATCCATGATAATTTCTATCATCAAAAAGTTAAAGACTGTTAAATCGACATAAACAGCATGAAATCCGACATTTATGAATTTTTATAATTTTTTAGCATTCAAAAAATGTCCGATTTCGCCTCTTGAATTTAATCTAAAAGTAATCATCCTTTTCATCGCCACCTGGCTGGGTGCGGTGAGCATGGTGATGGCGCAAGCCCTGCAGGCCGGGCAGCCAATGCAAACGTCGCTGCAAGGGCTGGCGGTTCTGGAAGACCCGCAGGGTGCGCTGACGATCGAGCAGGTCAGGAGTGCGCAGTGGAAAGACCGCTTTGAGCCCTGGCCGGCCGAGCGCGGCCAGATCAACTTGGGCTACACCGACTCGACCTACTGGGTGCGCATCCCGTTGCAAAGGCAGGCTGATGCGCCCACCGAATGGGTGCTGGAGGTACCCTACTTTCAGCTGCGTACGGTGGAGTTCTTTGCGCCCGATCACGCGCCGGTCCGCACTGGCTCTGCCCTTCCCTTGGAGAGCCGACCTTTTTTGCACCGTTTCTTTGCCTTTCCCTTGAAGCCTGGCACACAAACCCAGGACCACTACTTGCGGGTGCGCGGCAGCTCACACAGCCTGACGGTGCCGCTGGTGCTGTGGCAAGACAGAGCCTTTCGCGCCAATGCACAAAACACGCTGGTGGTCCAGTTCCTGTATTTCGGCGGACTGCTGGCGCTGTGCATTTACAACCTGTTCCTGGCCACCTCGCTGCGGGATGCGCGGTTTTTGCTCTATGCCTTGTTCGCTGGCGTGTTTGGCATGGCCATGCTGGCGGGCAACGGTCTGGGCCAGATGTTTGTATGGCCTGGCCAAGGCGACTTTGACAATATCGCGCAGATCTTCTTCCTCTGCCTTTCAGGCACGATGTTGATGCTCTTTAGCCGGCGCTTTTTGCAAGCCGAGCGCTACACGCCCAAAATCTCATTGGCCCTCCAAGGCCTGGCGCTGGCTTACTTTGTGATTGCAGGCATGCTGGCCGTCAGCGTCTGGGTGACGCTGCCGGTGCTGGTGCTGGCGCAAATCGTCGGTGGCCTGACGCTCATCGCAGGGGTGCTGATCCCCCTTGCCGGCGTCAAGGTGCTGCGGATGGGACAAAAGAGCAGCCGGTTTTTCCTGCTGGCCTGGCTGGTGCTGTGGACCGGGGCGATGGTGGCTCTCCTGCGGGCCTACGGCTGGCTTCCGACCAACACTTACACCGCCTACAGCCTGCAGATTTCATCGGCCTTCGAGATGCTGCTGCTGGCACTGGCCATGGCCGATGTGATTCACCTGGAGCGGCGGGAGCGGGAGTCCGCCCAGAAAAGCGCGCTGCTGGCACAGCAAAGGCTGCTCGAAGAATCCAAAAGCGCGGAACTGCGCCTGGAACAGGCGGTGCAAGAACGCACCTTGCAACTGGAAGCCGCGCTCGATGCCCAGAACCAGTTGTTCAAACGCTATGTGCGCTTCGGCGCCTTGATCTCCCACGAATTTCGCAACCCCCTGGGCATCGTCAACAGCCAGATCAGCCTGCTGCGCAAGGAACATGAAAAAGGTCAGGTGTCGCTGGAAAAACGCTTGGCCATCATGAGCGAAGCAACCCGCAGGCTGCTGTCGCTGTTTGAAACCTGGATGAAGGGCGACAGGCTGCAGCAGGCGATGCAGGAGCTCAGACCGCAGGCCATTCCACTGGCGGCCTGGTTGCGCGAGCTGATCGACTCGCAAACCCTGATGCATGACAAGCACCCCATCGAGCTCCTGTTGGGCCAGCCGGTGGGCGAGATCTGGGCCGACGAAAACCTGCTGGAGGTGGCTTTGCTCAACTTGATCGACAACGCCTGCAAGTATTCCGAGCCCGGCCGGCCCGTGGTGATCGAGACCCGCAGCAAACCGGGCTGGGTGGGCGTGGCGGTGATGGACCAGGGCTGCGGCATAGACGCCAAAGACCACGGGGCGATCTTCGATGACTACTACCGGGTGCGCCCGGAAGGGGCGGTGCCCGGCATAGGCTTGGGCCTGGCCTTTGTGCGGCGCATTGTTCAATTGCACCAGGGGGATTTGGAGCTCAGCAGCACGCTCGGACAGGGCAGCTGTTTTTGCCTCTGGCTGCCGCACAATGCGGCTGGACCTTCAG
>CANHKH010000190.1 GCA_947460165.1 Comamonadaceae bacterium | reverse complement strand
TGCGTGCACCTGGGCCTGCTCGAAGCCCACCGCCGCTTGCAAATGAACATGCTGTGCCGCATGGTCAGGCAAGACCTGCCCAGCGACGCGCCTGTGGTGGTGGCCGGTGACTTCAACGACTGGCGCCGCAGCGCCAACGATCTGCTGGAAAAAGGCGCGGGCCTGCACGAGGTGTTTGTCAAAGCCCATGGCCGGCCTGCGCGCACTTTTCCGGCGCGCATGCCGCTGCTGCAGCTGGACCGCATTTACGTGCGCAACGCCGTGGCCCACTCGCCTGTTGTGCTGCCTCGCCAACCTTGGTCGCACCTGTCAGACCACGCTCCCTTGGCCGCGGACATCGTGGTTTAAACACCGCACAAGAACCACGGTCTGTGCCATCCCACCCATGACAACACATTGGACCCTGGGTAACCAGATGCAGCTCCTCGAAAACGGCGAGGAGTTTTTCCCCCGGGTGTTCGAAGCCATTGCGGCAGCCCGGCAAGAGGTGATGGTGGAAACCTTCATCTTGTTCGAAGACAAGGTCGGCCTGCAGCTGCACGCCGCGCTCTTGCAAGCGGCCCAGCAAGGCGCCCGGGTGGACATCACGGTGGACGGCTTTGGCTCGCCCGATTTGTCGCAGTCCTTCATTGAAAGCCTGAATGCAGCGGGTGTGCGTGTCCATGTGTTTGACCCAGCGCCGCGTTTGTGGGGCTGGCGCACCAATGTGTTCAGGCGCATGCACCGCAAAATTGTGGTGGTGGATGGCACACGGGCTTTTGTGGGCGGCATCAACTACTCGGCCGACCACTTGCTCGAACATGGCCCCACCGCCAAGCAAGACTATGCGGTGGACATTCAAGGCCCCATCGTGGCCCAGATCCGGGGCTTTGCGTTGCGCGCCATTGTTGCCGGTCATCGCGGCGCAGCTGGGGCAGGTCAGCCGCGTGAGGCGCTGCCGCGATTGACACCCCTGACCCACCCACCAGAGGCCGTCGGCCAAATGGCCGCCATCTTTGTGACCCGCGACAACCGACACCACAGCCACGACATTGAAAAACATTACCGAATTGCCATTCGAGGTGCACGCCAGCGCGTGGTGATCGCCAACGCTTATTTCTTTCCGGGTTACCGGCTCTTGCGTGACATGCGCCGCGCTGCCCGCCGGGGCGTGCGGGTTGAACTCATCTTGCAGGGCGAGCCGGACATGCCCATTGTCAAAATCGCGGCCAGCCTGCTCTACCACCACCTGATCACCGCCGGTGTGCGCATTTTTGAGTACCGCGAACGACCGCTGCACGGCAAAGTGGCCATCAGCGACCAAGAATGGTCCACCGTGGGTTCCAGCAACTTGGACCCGCTGAGCCTGTCGCTGAACTTGGAAGCCAACCTGGTCATCCGCGACCACAGCTTCAACCGCGAGCTGACGCTCAAGCTCGACCAGCTCATGCGCCAGCACTGCCATGAAGTGCTGGCCGAGGAGTTGAAAGAATCCAACTGGTGGCGGGTGGTGCGCAGTTTTTTTGTCTTCCATGTGATCAGGCACTACCCTTTGTGGGCCGGCTGGCTGCCCATGCACCAGCCCCAGCTGACACCGGCTGAAAAGCTGTTCAAGGCCGGCGCCGACCGCCTGGGCGGCTAGCTTGCTCAACCGGTGGGAACTGGCTGAGAGCTCGGCTTGGATGAGGGCCAAGCGGGGGCTGCTGGCCAGCTTTTTGGCAGGGGTGGCCTGGCTGATGGTGCAACAAGCACGGCACATCGCCTGGGCCGAGGTCTTGGCCAGTGTGCGGGCTTATTCATGGGGGACGCTGCTGGCCTGCGGCGCTTTGGCAGCCACCAGTTTGACGCTGTACAGCTGCTATGACCTGCTGGGGCGCCGCTACACCGGCCACCGGCTGACCACACAGCGGGTGATGGTGGTTGGCTTCATCAGCTATGTGTTCAACCTGAACTTGGGCGCACTCATAGGCGGCGTGGCGTTTCGCTTGCGGCTGTACACGCGCTTGGGGCTCAACACCGGGCAAATCACGCGCATCTACAGCCTGTCTTTGGTGACCAACTGGTTGGGTTACTTTTTGCTCGCTGGCAGCCTGTTTGCGCTTCACCCCTTGCACTTGCCGTCCAGCTGGGCCATTCACATGGTGGGTTTGCAACTGTGGGGCGCGGCCTTGTTCGCTGCGGGCCTGGCTTATTTGCTGCTTTGCGCCTTGTCCAAACGGCGTTCATTGGCATGGCGTGGCCACGCATTTGTGCTGCCATCGGGCCGGATGGCGGTGCTGCAAGCGGCCATGGGCACGGCCAACTGGCTGCTGCTGGGCACGCTGGTCCGGGTGCTGATGCCTGCTGGGCTGGACTTTGCCAGCGTCATGCAAGTCACACTGCTGGCGGCGGTGGCCGGTGTGCTGACCCATGTGCCCGCAGGCCTTGGGGTGTTGGAAGCCGTGTTTGTGGCCCTGCTGGCGCACCGCGCACCCACCCACCAGCTGCTGGCGGCACTGCTGGCGTACCGGCTGATCTACTACCTCGCGCCTTTGGCCGTGGCATTGCTGCTTGAGCTGCTCACCGAGTTTTTGATGAAAAACCGCGCCGCATCCAACACCAAGACAGGCGATGACTGAAGCTGCCAGCCCGCGCGCAGCACCCCCAAGGGGCAAGGGCAGGGGCACGGTCAAGGACAAGGAAAAACAAGAACCTTGTGCATCAACGGCTGACTGTTAAAATTTGATGCAATTCGAGCAGGCCCAAACCGACACCTTTGTTGGTGCACTCGTCTATCCCACGCGTCTCGAACACCTTTTCATGACTGCTGCCCACCAGGCCACCTCCGCGTCCCCAGCCTCTTTCGAAATCAAGAGCGCCAACCTGCCTTTGGTGGCCTTGTTGTTGAAGACGGCAGACCTGCAGGTGCTGGCGCAAGACCTGGCCCAACGCTTTGGCGAGATCCCGGACTTTTTTGACAACGACCCGCTGGTGATCGACCTCACACCGCTGAACGCCGCCGCCAAACGCCAGGCAGAGGCCGCCCCCGCCATCGACTTTGAGGCACTTTTGCCCTTGCTCGCCGGCTACAAAATCAAAGCCATTGCATTGCGTGGCGGCTCGCCCGAGCACATGGCTGCTGGCCAGGCCTGCGGTTTGTTGGCTGCGCCTGACGCCCGCGTGGTCGCCAGCGCTTCGCCTGCACCTGCCGCCCAAGCGCCCGCCGAACCCCCAGCGACGCCAGCCACTCCTGCCGCGCCCAGCGAAGCTGTGCTGGGCGCCATGGTCATCAACCGCCCTTTGCGATCGGGCCAGCAGGTCTATGCACGCGGGCGCGACCTGGTGGTCATGGCCATGGTCAACGCCGGCGCCGAGGTCATTGCCGACGGCCACATTCATGTCTACGCCCCCCTGCGCGGCAAGGCCATGGCCGGTGCACGAGGCAACACAGATGCACGCATTTTTGCGCTCAGCCTGGAGGCCGAACTCATCTCGATTGCCGGCATTTACCGCACCAGCGACGTGGCCTTGCCCGCCCATGTGCGCGGCAAACCCGCCATGATCCGCCTGCAGTCCAGCGCCGATGGCGACAAACTGGTGATGGAGGCCTTGGCATGACCGAATGGCTGCGGCATCTGCGCGTTCACACACTCACTCAACCCACCTGTTCATTGGACAGGCTATAACAAGGACTTTCAGTCATGGCACGAATCATTGTGGTGACCTCCGGCAAGGGCGGCGTGGGCAAAACCACGACCAGCGCCAGTTTTGCCACCGGCTTGGCCTTGCGTGGCTTTAAAACAGCGGTGATCGACTTTGACGTCGGCCTGCGCAACCTCGACCTGATCATGGGCTGCGAGCGGCGCGTGGTGTACGACCTCATCAACGTCATCCACAACGAAGCCAACTTGCACCAAGCACTGATCAAAGACAAGCAGTGCGAAAACCTCTTTGTGCTGGCCGCCTCGCAAACACGCGACAAAGAAGCCTTGACCCAAGACGGCGTGGAGCGCGTGCTCAAAGATTTGGGCGAGATGGGTTTTGACTATGTGGTGTGCGATTCACCCGCCGGCATTGAAACCGGCGCGCTCATGGCCATGCACTTTGCCGACGAAGCTTTGATCGTGACCAACCCCGAAGTGTCCTCGGTGCGCGACTCCGACCGCATTTTGGGCATGCTCTCGAGCAAAACCAAACGCGGCATCGAAGGCTCAGAGCCAGTCAAAGAACACCTGTTGATCACCCGCTACAACCCCAACCGCGTGGACCAGGGCCAAATGCTCTCGCTGGAAGACATCAAAGACATCTTGCGCATCAAGCTCATTGGCGTGATCCCTGAGTCTGAAACCGTGCTGCAAGCATCCAACCAAGGCCTGCCCACCATCCACATGCAAGGCAGCGACGTGTCTGAGGCCTACAAAGACGTGATTGACCGCTTTTTGGGTGAAGACAAGCCTTTGCGCTTCACAGAAGCCCAAAAACAAGGCTTTTTCAAGCGCTTGTTCGGAGGCAAGTAAATGGCCTCTTTCCTCTCATTCCTTCTGGGCGAGAAGAAAAAAACTGCCAGTGTTGCCAAGGAACGCCTGCAAATCATCTTGGCTCACGAGCGCACAGGCAACCGCAGCCACCAGCCTGACTATCTGCCCCAGTTGCAGCGCGACCTGGTGGCCGTGATTTGCAAGTACATCCAAATCAACCCAGACGACATCAAAGTCAGTCTGGAGCGCCAGGACAACTTGGACGTGTTGGAAGTCAAAATCGAGTTGCCCGACGCCAAGTGAGCGCTGCGGCGTTCAAAAGTGAGAGCTTTTTGACTGCCCCTTTCAAAAAGGCCCCTTTGTTGACAAAGAGGCCTTTTTTTCGCCCAGGCTCAATGCTTTTTGCTGCTTGTCGGGGCGCCAGTGTGGGCTTGCTTGTCTTTGTCACCTTGATGTCGAACATGGCGGCTGGTTTCATTTTTTTGAATGGAAACCTGCTCGCCTTTTTGTTGAGCCTCGCTGGCCGCTTTGCCGCCAGAGCCTTGCCGATTTGGTGAGGATTTGCCCGAAGCTTTAGCTTGTTTGCGCGCCATGGTCTTGCCTTTTGAAAGTGTCAAAAACACATCATGAAGGCCGCGCCAATCTCTGTTGTCAGACAAAGTCTCGTGTGCTTGACGCGTTTGAGACGCAGGTCCAGGGGGCAGGGTGTCAAAACTTGTTTTAAAGCGCCTGTGGGGGCGTTAAAACGCTTTCAAAAAGGCGCTGCGCACAACAGCTGGGACGTCTTCTGTTCAATTTTTTGGCGAAATGCCCGTTTGACAAGTTGGAGCATGTCTTGATTCCAGCCGGCCTTTTTTGTCTCTTCTTATGTATTTCTTTATTGAAGAGTAGTAGTAGCTAGTAGAGCAAGCTTGTTTTTGTGGACAAGTCAACAATCAGCTGTGCGGACAAGGGCTTAGCCTTCTTTAAACCGTGTGCGTGGCGGGCTGGCCCTGCTGTCACGCTTTCATGAACAACTTGGCGCACACGCCTTGTGCTGTGGATAACACGGCCCTTGTCCCGTTTCTGTCCACAGCGTTGTCATTGGCTCAGATTTCAAGCCTCAAAATTCACCGATGGAGCACGCGGTCTGCCACATGCGGGTTGCTTAGCCGCTCTTGGCCAAAGCTGCTTTCTGGCCCATGGCCTGGAATAAAGACGGTGTCATCGCCCATGGGCCACAAGCGCTGGGTGATGCTTTGAAGCAGTTGGCCATGGTCGCCCTGCGGAAAGTCTGTGCGGCCTATGCTGCCCGCAAACAGCACGTCACCCACAAAAGCGCGTTGAATTTCGGGCGAATGGAAGACCACATGGCCAGGCGTGTGGCCCGGGCAATGGCGCACATGGAGCACATGCGCCCCCACTTTCACTTGGTCACCGTCGTGCAACCAGCGCGTGGGCGTGAAGGCCTCAGCCTGGGGAAAGCCAAACATCAGACTTTGCTGCGGCAAGCCATCGATCCAGAACTGGTCGCCCGGGTGCGGACCCACAATGGGCAGCCCTGAGCGGCGTGCCAAAGCGGCCGTGCCGCCTGCGTGGTCAATGTGCGCATGGGTGAGCCAAATTTGCTCCAGCCTCAAGCCCAAGCGCTCGACCTCGGCCAACAAACGCTCCAAGTCCCCGCCGGGGTCGATCACAGCGGCTTGCAAGTTCTTGTCGTCCCAGACCAAAGAGCAGTTTTGGGCAAAAGCGGTGACAGGGATGGTTTGATAGCGGAGCATGGATGGATTTCTTGAAAACACGATGAACTTTGTTCATTCAACCTAAATCCGGCAGTTGGGCGCGGACTAGGGGCTGACGAAGCAGGTCTGTGGCTAGGCGAGAGTGCCCCCCGGACTGCCTGTCCGGGGGGTGCGAGCAACAACGCCACAGGCCTGAAGCGGCAGACCTGCGGCCGTGCAGCGCTTTCACCCATGAGGTGAAGGTCGTCGTGAGCGCAAGTGTTTGATTCATCAAGTGTTTCAAGCGCAAGCACGCGGCCAACTGCCGGATTTAGGTTGAGCTGACTGAGAAGGCTTCCAGCGCTTGCCAAGCCGGGCACGCGTGTTGAACTCCACCCAAGTCTG
>CANHKH010000189.1 GCA_947460165.1 Comamonadaceae bacterium | reverse complement strand
TCATTTTTTGGTCCTTTGCCATAGAACTTGCTCTGAGCCATTCAAATCGCTTCGTGCCGCTCGCAGGGACTTGGCAATGGCACAAGTCCTTCTAACACCTGGGGCTTTGATGCAACCATGTACCATCGTCACTTCTTTTCCCCAGGGGGAGTAGCGAGCCGGCAAGGTCTTCATTGATGCAATGAGGATCCGTGCCGGCGGCGAAGTCCGTCAATACACAGGTGGCAGCAGCTGCCTGTCGGATTCGCCAGGTCCGGCCCAGCGCCGCGATCACGCAAGACCTTGCGGGTGTTGTTCAACACCGCTGAAGGTTTTTTACCATGCAATCTATCGCGCCCCTGTGGCTGTGGTTCGTCTTTGTCGTCATCGTGCTGGCCGCATTGTTTGTGGACTTTGTGGTTCTCAAAAAACAAGGTGCCCACGAGGTGGGGGTCAAAGAGGCCCTGAATTGGTCCCTGATCTGGGTGGCCATCAGTTTCCTGTTCAACGGTTTGTTTTGGTGGGCGGTCAAAGACACCACGGGTGATGTGGCCGTCGCCAACACCAAGGCGCTGGAGTTCTTGACCGGTTACCTCATTGAAAAGAGCCTGGCCGTCGACAACATCTTTGTGTTCTTGATGATCTTCACCTACTTTGCGGTGCCACCGGCTTACCAAAAGCGGGTGCTGATGATAGGCATCATCGGCGCCATCGTGCTGCGCAGCATCATGATCCTTGTCGGTGGCTGGCTGCTCGCGCAGTTCCATTGGATCTTGTATGTCTTTGGCGCTTTTTTGGTGCTCACCGGCGTGAAGATGTGGTGGGCCGCAGGCAAGGAGGCCGACCTCGACGAGAACCCCGCGCTCAAGCTCTTGCGCAAAATCTTGCCCGTCAGCCAAAACTTTGATGGTGAGAAGTTTTTCACCATGGAAAACGGCAAAAAAATCGCCACGCCCTTGCTGATGGTGATCTGCCTGGTGGGCTTGACCGACGTGATCTTTGCGGTGGACTCCATCCCAGCGATTTTCGCCATCACCACCGACCCCTTTATCGTGCTGACCAGCAATGTGTTTGCCATCTTGGGTCTGCGTGCCATGTTCTTTTTGCTGCAGGCCGTGGCCAGCCGCTTTCACCTGCTCAACTATGGTCTGGCCGTGGTGCTGGTCTTCATTGGCACCAAGATGATGATCATCGACATTTACAAAATCCCGGTGGCCATCTCGCTGGGCGTGGTGGTCGCCATCTTGGCCGTGACCATGTTCCTGAGCATGCGCACCAGCCCGCACCAAAGCAGCAAGCACTGAGGAGATTTGATCCTGCACCGATTGGCGTTGATGGCTTGGGTCCGAAAATGGCCCGCACATGACCATCAACGCGGGCTTTTTTTAACCTTTTGGGGATGACCATGAAATGTCCGCATTGCGAGAGCCAGGCGCTGGTGATGTCCGAGCGCCAGGGCGTCGAAATTGATTACTGCCCCCAGTGCCGAGGCGTGTGGCTGGACCGGGGTGAGCTTGACAAGCTCATCGAGCGCAGCGCCAGCCCAACCCAGACCTCCCAGCCTGCAGCGCGGCCGCCGCAGCCGCAGCCGCAGGGCTGGAGCCAGCCGCATCCACAGCATCAGTCCTACCACCACAAAAAGCACAAGTCGTGGCTGAGCGAGATCTTTGATTGACCGCACCGCCTCTCTTGTGGGGTGAGGTGCTATTCTTTTTTGAATGAGCAAAGCATTCACCAAAGAGAGCGACGGCGATGAGGACGACGAGCCTGGCTTGCCGCCGCTGCCTGCCGGCATCAAAAACTACCTCACACCCGCCGGCTTTGCCCGACTGCGGGCCGAGTTGATGGAACTCATCGATACCGAACGTCCCCGCATGGTGGAGGTGGTGCATTGGGCGGCCAGCAACGGCGACCGCTCTGAAAACGGCGACTACCACTACGGCAAAAAACGCCTGCGTGAAATCGACAGGCGCATTCGTTTTTTAACCCAGCGCCTGGAAAAGGCCGAGGTCACCGACCCGTCGGTGCATCATGGTGGCGACCAGGTGTTTTTTGGCGCCACCGTGCGTTACCTCACCGAAGACGGCCAGAGCCACTGCATCACCATCACCGGCATTGACGAAGCCGACAGCCTGGCCGGGCAGGTGAGCTGGATATCTCCCGTGGCCCGGGCACTGACCAAAGCCCGCGTGGGCGACGAGGTGCTCTTGCCCACGCCCAAAGGCGTGCACAGGCTGGAGGTGTTGGAGGTGACATACCCGGCACCTGCGGGCTCCCAGTAGCCAGCCTGCTGCGATTTTTTGCGTGAGGTGAGGGCCGTTGACCGACACGAATCGCCGGCAGGCCAACTCCTACAAGGGAAAAAGCCAAGGCATTTTTGAAGGTCTCACCCCCCGGGCTTGGCCCGCTGCACGCGCAGCACCGATGGGGTGCGCTTGGCGTTGCGGATCACGGCGGCCAGGTGCGTGCGGTTGTCCACCGCCACGGTAAAACGCAAATCAACCGCGTCTTGGGTCGATTCCTGCTGCATTTGCACATTCGTGATGTCGGCCTCGGCGCCGGCCAGGGCGGCGGCCACGCGGGCCAGCACGCCTTTGCCGTTGACCACGGTGATCAAGAGGTCGGTTTCAAAGGAGCGGCTGGGCTCGTCCGACCATTCCACCGCAATAAAGCGCTCGCTGTCGCGGTGTTGCAGCCGCTTGGCCACGGCGCAGTCCTCGGTGTGTATCACCACACCCTCGCCGCGGCCCAGGTAGCCCACGATCTCGTCGCCAGGAATCGGGTGGCAACACGGGGCGTACTGCAGCGAAGAGCCTTCGCTGCCGTCAATCAAGAGCGCGCCTTGGTACACCGACTCATGGGCCGTGAAACGCTCGCGGCTCATCAGCAGCGCGTCGGGTCTGTGCCCGCTTTCGGCCAGGATGGCGACCAAGCGTTTGGCCACGATGCTGGCAATGCGTTTGCCCAGGCCAATGTCGGTCAGCAGGTCGGCGCGGTTGCGGTTGCCTGAGAAACGCAAAATGCGCTCCCACAAACTGCGTGCGCTGCTGTCGTCTTCGGCGGGCAGCTGCTCAATGCCTTCGGCCCGCAGGGCTTGCGCCAGCATTTTTTCGCCCAAGTCCTGCGACTCGGCGAGCGCCATGGTCTTGAGGTGATGGCGGATTTTCGAGCGCGCCCGGCCTGTGCGCACAAAGCCCAGCCAGCCCGGGTTGGGGTTGGACACAGGTCCGGTGATGACTTCAATCACATCGCCGTTGCGCAGCTCGGTGCGCAGCGGCACCTGCTCACCATTGATCTTGGCAGCCATGGTGCGGTGCCCAATGTCGCTGTGGATGGCATAGGCAAAGTCCACCACCGTGGCGCCGCGCGGCATGGCCATGATTTGGCTTTTGGGCGTGAACACGTACACGGCGTCCGGGAACAAGTCGATTTTGACGTGGTCCCAAAACTCGGCCGCATCGCGCGTTTCGTGCTGAATGTCCAGCAGCGACTGCAGCCACTGCGAGCCCAGGCGCTGCGAGGCCTCGCTGTGCGGCTGGCTGGCCTTGTACAGCCAATGCGCGGCCACCCCCGACTCGGCCACCACATGCATGGGCTCGGTGCGCATTTGAAACTCGATGTTGGTGCCAAAGGGCCCAATCAAGGTGGTGTGCAGCGACTGGTAGCCATTGATTTTGGGAATGGCGATGTAGTCTTTGAAGCGGCCCGGCATGGGCTTGTAGAGCTGGTGCAGCACGCCCAGGGCGGTGTAGCAGGTGGTCAGGTCGCGCACGATGATGCGAAAGCCGTAAATGTCGGTGACCTGCGCAAACGACAGGTGCTTTTCGTCCATCTTGCGGTAGACCGAATAAAGCGTTTTTTCACGGCCGTCGAGCGACACTTCAATGCCGGCAGCCGCAAAAGCGGCTTCTACCTCGGCCTTGACCCGCTTGATGACGTCACGCCGCCTGCCGCGTGCCCGCGTCAAGGCCTTGTTGAGCGTGCCGTAGCGCCAGGGGTGCAGGTGGCGAAACGACAAATCTTGCAGTTCGCGGTAGGTGCCGTTCAGGCCCAGGCGGTGGGCAATGGGCGCGTAAATGTCCAGGGTTTCGCTGGAAATCCGGCCCCACTTGCTGCGCGGCGCGTCGCCCAGGGTGCGCATGTTGTGCGTGCGGTCGGCCAGCTTGATGAGGATGACGCGCACATCGCGCGCCATGGCCAGCAGCATCTTGCGAAAGGATTCGGCTTGATTTTCTTCGCGGGTGTTGAAAGCCAACTTTTCCAGCTTGGTCAGACCGTCCACCAGATCGGCCACCTGCGGGCCAAAGCGCTCAATCAGCTCGGGCTTGCTCACGCCGCAGTCTTCCAGGGCGTCGTGCAAGAGCGCGGCCATCAGGGCCTGGGCGTCGAGTTTCCACTCGGCGCACTGCGCGGCCACGGCAATCGGGTGCGTGATGTAGGGCTGGCCGCTGTTGCGCAGCTGGCCCAAATGGGCCGCGTCGGCAAAGCGGTAGGCCCGGCGCACCAGGTCAATGTCGCTGGCACTCAGGTAGTCGAGCTTGGCCGTGAGTGCGGCAAAGCTGGCCGCAGCCGCGTTGACCGCGGCGGGCGACGGCCGTCCTGTGGTGGTGAGAGCCAAGGCAGTCATGGCCTCAAATGTAGCGCGTGTGCCGCAGCTTTGTGACTGTGGCTTTCATGTCCTGACACTCTGTGGGCAAGCACTCAAAAAAAAGCACCGCCATGGGCGGTGCTTTTTGCTAAGAAGCCATGCGCTGGAGTGCGCCCAGCAGCGCTCAAAGAGGCACTTTCTTGAGCATTTCCAGGCCAATCTTGCCTTCTGCGATTTCTCGCAGGGCCGTCACGCCGGGCTTGTTTTTGCTCTCAATCTTGGGCGTGTGGCCCTGGCTGAGCATGCGTGCGCGGTAGGTGGCGGCCAACACCAATTGGAAGCGATTGGGGATTTTTTCCAGGCAGTCTTCAACAGTGATGCGGGCCATGAGGAATCTCCGGTGGGGGCGTGGTGCAAATCAGGGAATGTTCAGCGCTTCGAAGGTGGCCGCTCGACTGCGTCGTTGGGCTGCGTACTTGAGGCGCTGGGCATGAACAATGGTTTTCAAATCGAAAACCGCGCGTTCAAAAAGTTCATTGATTATAACGAAGTCGAATTCCCTGGCCTGGGCCATCTCCAGCGCTGCGTTTTGCAAGCGCAGCGCAATCACCTCGGCGCTGTCCTCGCCCCGGCGCTGCAGCCTGGCCCGGAGTTCCTCCCAGCTGGGGGGCAAAATGAAAATCAGCACCGCGTTGCTGTACATCTTTTTGATGTTGATGGCGCCTTGAAAGTCGATCTCCAGCATCACGTCTGCGCCGTGCGTGATGCGGTCTTCGATGGCCTGCTTGGACGTGCCGTAGCGGTGGCCGTGCACATGGGCCCACTCCACAAAAGCCTGGCGCTCGACCATGCGGTCGAATTCGTCATTGGAAAGAAAAAAGTACTCGCGCCCGTGCTTTTCTTGGCCGCGCGGCGGCCGGGTGGTGTGCGAGACCGAGGGCGCCACGCCCGCGTCAATTTCTCGCAAGGCCTTGACCAAGCTGGACTTGCCAGCCCCGCTGGGGGCGGCCACGACAAAAAGGTTTCCAGGAAAGTCCATGCGGGTGGGGGTGGGTTATTCGATGTTTTGAACCTGCTCGCGCATTTGCTCGATCAAGACCTTCATGTCCACTGAAATGCGGGTGAGTTCCAGCGCGGCCGACTTCGAACCCAGGGTGTTGGCCTCGCGGTGCAATTCCTGGATCAAAAAGTCCAGGCGCTTGCCCAACTCGCCACCGGCGGCCAGCAGCCGGTCAATCTCGTCCAGGTGCGAGGCCAGGCGGGTGAGTTCTTCGGCCACGTCAATGCGGATGGCAAAGGCCGTGGCCTCTGAGAGCGCCCGGTCTTGCGCGGCCTCGGGCAAGGTGCTGCCCTCGGCCAGGGCCATGGCGTCGCGCCAACGCTCTAAAAATTTGTTTTTTTGCTGCTCCACCAGCTGCGGCACCAGCGGTTTGGCTTGCTCAGACAAGGCCCGCAGTTGCGCCGTGCGCTCGGTGAGCATGTGCGCCAGGCGTGCGCCTTCGCGCTCGCGGGCCGCGCGCAGCTCCTTGAGCGCTTGTTTGGCCAGCTTCGCCAGTGCCGGCTGCTGGTCTTGCGGTGAGCGCTCTTCTTGGTTGGCCATGCGCAGCACGTCGGCCACCGACAAAGGCTGGGCCTGCGGCAGCCAGGCGCGGATGTTGTCTTGCAGCCCGTTGAGCCGCTGCAAGGTGGCCGTGCTCGGCGCTTTGACGGCGCCATTGCTCTGGCTTTCAAAGCCAGCGCGCAGCTCAATTTTGCCGCGCTTGATCTGCTGCGTGATCAGCTCGCGCAAAGCCGGTTCAGCCTGGCGTAACTCGTCGGGCAGGCGAAAAGCCAGGTCCAAAAAGCGGCTGTTGACCGACCTGATCTCCAGGCCCAGGCGCACGGCGGCGCCCGCTGAATCGCCGGTGTCTGCCGCGTCGGTGCTGGACTGCACCGCGGCATAACCGGTCATGCTGAAAACTGCCATGGAGGGTTTCGCTGAAAACGGAGGGGC
>CANHKH010000188.1 GCA_947460165.1 Comamonadaceae bacterium | reverse complement strand
TGGCGCTCAATGCTTGAACAAGGCCTTGTGAGCCTCATCCAGCAGCGCCAAGGCTGCGTTCTTTAGAACGAGGCAATCGTCCCGCCCAAGCTCAAGACCATGGCGCCATCGGGCTTGATCTTCATGGCGCTGGTGCCTGGCAGGCCGACAGTGATGCCTGATTCAAGGGCAGGATTCCTGACCATGGTTTCCAGGTCACGGATGGCCTGGTTGGCTCTTTCGATCACATAGGCAGGACCCTGGGATGGGTTTCTGAGCGCGTTGACCAATTTTTGGCGCTCTGCAACGTCCAGGAACATGTACACACTGTCAGGCGTGGTCAAACCGACCGAGCCACCACCAGAGAAGCTGCCATAAGGCGTTTCAACGGCAGGGGTAGACATGGCCACGCTGAGCGTGGCCAAAGGCAGTACGCTGGTGGACAGTTCACCATTGATCCAGGTCACGCCCATGGTGACTTCAGGAATCGAACGGACAGCCGTGGTGGCTTCGGCATTGACGGCGTAGCCCGCCACAAACTGAGGCCTGCCATTGACCAAGTAGGTGCTTTGCACCAGGCTGAAGGTCACAGACCCACCCAAAGGGATTGGAAGTCCAGTGCTGCCCGTGACCGTGGGCGAAGAAATGGTCACGGAAATGCCCACACCTGCGCGACCTGGCATGGGGCAGATTTGGCAACCATTGGAGACGTCACCAACGAGGTCCCGCATGGTGGCCTGGAAGTCAGCAATCTGCTCGTTGCTGGGACGCTTGGACTCCATGACCGAGCGCATGATGCTCCAGATCGCGCCCATGTCGTTGCCGTCAAGTTTGGCAAAGTTGGTGTTCATCGCGCGGCGGAATGCGTCAAAGCTTTTGACCTGGTTGACCGCAGGCTTGGTGCTTTCCAGCACGATGCCAGCCACATCGGGGATGCGCACGTTGAGCTTTTTGAGCTCGTTGTCCAAGGTGTCGCCCACTCGGCGGAAGCCCGAATTGACGTCGTTTGCCGCGCGATTGATGCCCGAGGACGCGGCCAGCATGGAAGACACAGCCGCACCCTGTATGCCGCTGCCTACTTGGTTGAGCCTGGCGTTGGCAAAGTTAACGGCCTCATTGGGCTGCATGGGCGCGCGCTGGCGTGCCACTTCCAAAGCGGCTCTGGCGGCAGCTTCTGCAGCGGCTCTGGCCGCAGCAGCTTGCTGGGCGGCCAAGGCTGCAGCTTGTTCTGCAACGCGCCTGGCTTCGGCAGCTTGGGCTTCGGCTTGTTGACGCGCTTGGTCGGCCGCAGCTTGGGCTGCCCTTGCGGCTTCTTCAATCCTTCTTTTGGCGGACTCAGCAGCCTCCCTGGCCTTGCATCCGGCGTCGTACCACCTGCAGCCGGCGAGGGCCTCAGACGTGGCCATGAGGGATCCCATCATCACCATGCAGGCGACCAAGGTCTTTGTAGAAAAATTACTTTTAGTCATTTTTTGTGTATTTTTAAGTTAAGAAGGTTCGCCAGATCACTGACGGAATTTGTCAAACATGGGCTTGGCCTGCGGGGCGAGCTTTTCTACGCGCGCCATCTCGGCTTCCAAGTTTTTGGCGAACTCAGGCATGCGCATGTAAAGGGTCATGGCCTCTTTGTTGGCTGGGGTTTCCACGCCGGCCAATTTCACGCCGTCCATGGCGTTGTCCACCTTGCCCATGTAGTCCATGAGCCTTGCCAACTCTTGGTTCAGCGCAGCCAGTTTGGGGGGAGGCAGGTCGGCCGGGTTTTTGATGGCGGCCAAGCCCTTGGTCATGTTGTCCAAGCCCTGGAACAAGGGCGTCACGTTTTGTGTCGTGAAGTTGTTGCCCAGAGCGGGGTTGGGCTTTTTAAGGGCTGCCGCAGCAGTCATGAGCTTGGTGGCGTTTGCTTCGGCAGCGGCGGCCTTGGCTTGGGCTTCGACAGCGGCGCGGGCAGCGGCGGCCTGGGCTGCGAGGATTTGAGCTTCTTTTTCGCGGGCTGCTTTGACTTCAGGTGCGGCTTCGGTCAGCTTTTGCTGGATGGCTTCGGCACGCACGGCCATCTCTGCGGGCGTTTGTGGCACTCCGCCAGGCTTTTTGATCTGCGCTTGCATTTGCGCTTTCATGCGCTCAGCTGCATCGGTCGCTCTTTTCTGGGCTTCCATCGCTTGGCGCTGAATATCTTGAATCATCTTTTGGTTTTGAATCAGCGCGGGATTCGTCACCTGAGGGGCAGCTGCGGGCTGGCCGGGCTGGCCAGGCGCTGGGGCAGCGGCGGCGGGTTGGCCAGGCGCAGGTGCGACGGCAGCGGTTTGTGCGAGCGTGGTGGCGCTGCCAAAACCAATAGAGACAAGCAAGCTTGTCGTGAGCAACAGTTTCATGTGCGAGGGCATCTGAGTTCCTTGGGAATCAATCGGAGTTGGGACATCAAACAACGAGCACGCCAAAAACAGCGCGCTTGGTCTGAGGTTTGAAAAACTTTTGTGCATTGACCAATTCAAGTTAATCCGCTGGTGTGAACCGGTGGAACACAGGCAATCCATGAAAACAATGAAGTTTTCAGGAGCCTGAAACATGCAGGAGAAAATGTCAGAAAAAGTAAGTCAGGTCCAATGTAGAGCTGTTCAAAGCGGCGCCTTGCTCTTGGCAGCACTTCAATCATTCCCACTCGCACTTTGTCAGAAAATGTGAGTTCTACCTTCACATGCACCGTCACGCGAACACGCGCACCTGCCCTGCACTCGACTTGGTGAGCGATGCAGCGGCCTGAAAATGGAAGGCAAAAAAGGGGCGCCAAGCGCCCCATGCAGACAGCCGTCACACAGGCGATGCCCGCTGCGTTGCCGGCTCGCCGACAACGCAGCGCAACACCAGCCCAATGATCAAAGTCCGACCGCACCGATCAGGATGGTTGTCGCTGACCGCTCAAGACATTTGACGCCGGGCAAGAAGCCCATGATCGATGACGCAGGCTCGGCATTCCCCTTGCCGGTGGGAACGGTCACTTGGAGATGAAGACTGTGGAGTCTTCTGAACGGCTGGGTAGACGCTTACTTGCCCTGGTTGTGGGCAAACAAAAAGTGGGCCAAATCGGGCAGGGCCTTGGCTGTCGCTTCCAGACTCTGGTTGACCATGGCACTGGCTTCACCGACCCTGGCCAACATGGTTTTGGCGGCGTTATCGTTTTTCAGTGCGTCTTCCTTGGCTGCCAAGTCGGTGAATAAAACCTGGATGCTGACTTGGTGGGCTCGGCAAGCCATGGCGGTGTTGGACATGTCTGCGACCACTTTGCGCTGTTGATCGTTTAACTTTCGCAGTTCAGCAGAGTTGGCCAAGTTCGCGATCGGGGTCAGCAACAAGGCCTTCATGTCAGCCGACGGGTTGTCAAACATCGCGGCCATTTGGGGCTGCAGTCCATCAGCGCACTTTTTGCCCTCTTCAATGGCCGTGGTCATCGCCTTGCGGTTGCCATCATTCAGGGCCGACTGCGCCAAGACTTGGCTTGCCGATAGGGTCAAACAGGCCGCCATCAGAATGTTCAGAGTTTTCATGAGTGACTTTTTAAAAAAACGGGGCTCCCGTTGAAGGGAGCCCCAAGGGTTAGATATGGCTCAGCCAGGTGAGGGCTTATTGGCCCTGAACCGTGTAAAGGTAAGCCGACACAGTACCCAAAAGGCTGGCGCTGAACACCACGGCTTGACCGGGTGGGGTGGCCTCAAAGCCTGGGAACACCAAGGTGTAAAGCGCGACGCCCGTGCCATATTGAGCAGAAATATCACGGATGATTTTGAAGGTCTGCTCAGTGGGGGTTCCACTGAGTTTGAAGGGCGGCTCTTCAGCGGCACCCCTGAGGGTTTGCGCAATGCCGTAAAGCGAGGCAATGGTGGCTGGATCTTTAAAGGTTTCGCCAACCTTGGCCATGCTCACACCAAAATCAGGCAAGGAGCTCATTCCTTTTCCGGAGAGCGACTTGATTGGCGCGCCAAAGCTGCCAACAAGTTTGTCAATCGCTGGTTGCGCTTTTTGCATGGCAGCCATCATGTTTTGGGCTTTGTTAGCCACCTTGGCTGCCAGTGCAGTGTTTGAAGCCAATTCGCCGACGGACTTGACCCCTGATTTGGCCAATGCCTTCGCCTGCATGTACTTGGAGCCGCCGATTGCACAGGCTTGAGACACACCCGGGAAGTTTGTTACCGCACAGGCGTCTTTCACCAAAGAAAGCACACCCACCACTTGATCTGTCACGATGAAACCACAAGCGGTTGAATTGACGGCGTAACCCATACCGCAATCCACGTAGCCCGAGGGAACAGCTGCCCAGCAAAGGGGGCCCACGCCGTTGTAACCTGCTCGGCATGGGGTGTAGCAAAGGCCAGCATCTTGTTGTTTGCCGCCACCACAGACCATGGCAACCGGAGACAAGTTGTACATGCCTTTCATGGGGTCCATGCCCGTGCCTGACATGCCAGCAGGCACTCTTTCGTAGTAGCACACAGAAGCCCGTTTGGTGTATCCGTCTCGGCAACCATCTTCCACCGTGCCGCCTATGCATCCACCGCCCAACCACCCGGGGGCCCGAGATTTGCAATTATCCCAGCGAACCGGTGAATAAGACCCGGTACCTTCGTAGTGACAGATAGCGCCCCGGTCGGAGTAACCGGAAGGGCAATTTGTGGCACAGGTCAGGGTTCCGTTGTCGCTGTAACCATCCCTGCAAGTGTCGTAGCACAAAGCGCCGCGCTGGGTTTTACCAGCAGGGCAGGCATCGAGCACCGTGCCCACACCACGACCATAGGTGCCTTTCCAGAAAAATTCAGTGGGCTCGTCAACCGCGGCCTGCTGGATCGATGGGGCGGCACCCGTAATCACAGCGACACCACAGAACTTGCCAAAGCCAGGCAGAGGATCGCCAAAGGTAGAAAAGTTGCAAGGCACATTGCCTGCAGATTTCGGGAAAGCCCTGCCAGCCCAGCTTGTATTCGCACCAAAAACGACGACGGACATAGCGCCATCAGGCAAAGTAGAAGTTTGACCTTCAACACCAAACCTGCCCAAAGCTGCCAGAGGGGCCACCATACAGGCCTTGCCAGCACCCGGCGCTGGGTCACCGAAGGCCGCGTTGCCACACAAGAAGTTGCCATTCATGACCTTGACGGACCAACGGCTGTCTACCCCGTAAGCCACCACGCTAGCAGCAGGCAAATTACAGTTCTGTCCTTCTAATCCGCAAATTTGCATCGCTGGGGCGGTTTGAGCTGAAAAACCTGTGCCCGTAATGACAGCTACCCCACAGGCCTTGCCGGCGCCAGGCAGAGGATCGCCAAAGGTTCCATTGCTGCATGACACATTGCCTGCAGATTTCGGGAAAGCACTGCCAGCCCAGCTTGTATTTGCACCATAAACCACGGCGAACACAGCACCATCAGGCAAAGTAGAAGTTTGACCTTCAACACCAAACCTGCCCAAAGCTGCCAGAGGGGCCACCATACAGGCCTTGCCAGCACCCGGCGCTGGGTCACCGAAGGCCGCGTTGCCACACAAGAAGTTGCCACTCATGACCTTGACGGACCAACGGCTGTCTACCCCGTAAGCCACCACGCTAGCAGCAGGCAAATTACAGTTCTGGCCTTCATATCCGCAAACTTGCATCGCTGGGACGGTTTGAGCTGAAACCAGCGAAGAGACACAAAAAGTTGCCGCTAAAAACAAAAGTTTTCGCAGCCAAGCAAGTGTTGACTTTGAAATACCGTATTTGAAAATCATAATTTTCCTTGTGAATCAATTTGAGTCAGGTCATCAAACAACCAGCACGCAAAAAAACAAAGTGCCAAGTTTGAAATTTGAAAAACTTTTTATATTTAAAAGTTCAAGTGGACCCGCAGGCGTCAACCAAAAAACCACTGGCAACCCGTGTAACACCGTGGTGTCTCTAGGCGCCATGCAAGGTAGATTGATAAACGTAACGAAAAGTTAATCAGAGTCAGACTAAAACTAATTTGAGTGGCGCGCTGCTCCTCGCAGCACTTCCATCATTCCTGCCTGCACTTTGGTAAGTATTGTGCTAAGTGCTTTCAAATGCAAATGCACCGTCACACGAGCGCGCGCACCTGCCCCGCACTCGACTTGGTGAGCGATGCAGCGGCCTAAAAATGGAAGGCAAAAAAGGGGCGCCAAGCGCCCCACGCAGACAGCCGTCACACAGGCGGTGACGGCGTGCGGTTTACTCAGTGATCATGGGCCAGGGCTTGGACAAATCAGTCAGCCCGTTGCGCTCTAGCACCTCTTCCCACTGCGGGCTGCTCTTGAACTCGGCCAAGGCCTTGTTGAAGTCCTGCAGCTCTTGTGAGCTGAAATGGTTTTTGGAAAAAGCCGCCACAAAGGGCACCGAGCCCGCCGCATTGTCCAGCACCATCAGGCGCTTCATGATGCCTTCGCTGCGCATGGCAAAGGTGTCTGAGATGGCCGAGATCAAGATGGCGTCAATTTGCTCGAACAGCAAGGCACGCAGCATCTCACCGTCGGTGGTGTAGCGCTCAAACTCAATGCCAGGCTTGTTTTCCAGCATGGGATAGCGGTAACCCTGGCGCGCACCCAGGCG
>CANHKH010000187.1 GCA_947460165.1 Comamonadaceae bacterium | reverse complement strand
GATGACCTGCGTTTGACCGCCAGGCGCAATGCGCAGCACCCGGTTGGACACCACGCAGGCCACCCAGACGCCGCCTTCGGCGTCAAAGGCCAGACCGTCGGGAAAGTCACCATCGCTGAACTCGTGAACCACTTCAGCTGCACCCAAGGCCCATTCGGCCGCGCCGCCTTGAATGGGAAAGCGCTTGAGCCGCCTGCCATAGGTCTCGTTCACATAGAGCCAGCGGCCCGACGGGTCGACCCGGCATTCGTTGGTAAAAGCGATGCCGTCGGCCACGATGCGGGCGCCCCGCGCGTCCACCACGGCAATAAAGCCATCGGCAGCGCCCGACCTGAAGGCCAACTCGCGCGGAACTTGCCGTGTGCTCATGGACACCCAGGTGCGGCCCAGGCTGTCCAGGCTGACAAAGTTGGTGCTGGGCATTGGCTGGCCGTCGACCTCCATCAGCCAGGGGCGAAGCTGGTGCTGCCGGTCCAGCCGCCAGACGCCGCCGCCACAGGCGGTGCCCAGGTTGGCGATCAAAAACTCTCGCTCGGGCGTCAAGGCAATGCCATTGGGCAAAAACCCCTCGGGCATGCCCTGGGGGCGGGTGGGGGGGCTGGCAAGGGCGCGCACGCCGCAGTCATGGTCGGACACAAACAGCTCGCCGCGCGCCGTGGCGATCACACTTTCCGGCCGTCTCAAGCCTGTGCCCACATGGCGGATGGCGGACAAATCGATGTTCATGGGCGGTGATCTTTCTCGGGCGGCAGTTTTTGCCAGCAGGCAAGAGCCCTGCTTTTTCCAATTGATGAATCTTATTTCAGAATAAAGGATCTGACGCTTCAAGGCAGGCAAGCGCCCTATCGGGTTTTCCCCGTGCCAGGCCAGCCTCTCTCCGGCTTGATTTCACTGACCTTATAATTTTCGCTCCAAGGGAAATTAATTCTAAATCAGGAAAATTTTGCACAGCGCACGCGCTCTTGACGTGCGTGTGCAAGGCCCACCCAGGCCAGAAAGGACGCCTCGCATGCCATCGACCGATCCCACCTCCTTGGGGCACCGCGCCCCATGAGTCAGACGCCTGCCAAGGCGCCCCATTTGGCGGTGCGGCCCGACTGGCTGGCCCGCTGGCGCGAGGAAGTCCTGGAGCCAGACCTGCCCATCATCGATGCCCACCACCACCTGTGGGACCACCCGGGCGCGCCCTATTTTTTAGAGGATTTTTTGCAAGACGTGGGTGCGGGCCACCGCATCACCGCGACAGTGGCGGTCGAGTGCAAAGCCATGTACCGCACCCAAGGCCCGGTGGCGCTGCAGCCCGTGGGCGAGACCGAGTTCCTCAACGAGGCCGCCACCTTGAGTGCCAGGGGCGCGCATGGCCCCTGCCGGGTGGCGGCGGCCATCGTCGGCCACGCCGACCTGTGCCTCGGGTCCCAGGTGCGGCCCGTGCTGCAAGCGCATGTGAGCGCAGGGGGCGGGCGTTTTCGCGGCATTCGCTACAGCGCGGTGTGGCACCCCGACCCGGCCGCCCAAGGCTCTTTGGCCCGCCCGCCGCCCTATGTGATGGCAGCCCCCGCCTTTCGCGCAGGCTTTGCCGAGTTGGCCCCGCTGGGGCTGTCCTTTGACGCCTGGATTTACCACACGCAACTGCCAGAGCTGACCGATTTGGCCCGGGCTTTTCCAGACACCCTGATCGTGCTCAACCATGTGGGCGGTGTGCTGGGCATAGGGCCGTATGCGGGTCGCCGCGACGAAGTGCGCCTTCAATGGTTGGCGCACCTCAAAGAGCTGGCCCAGTGCCCGAACGTGGTGCTCAAGCTGGGCGGCATGGGCATGCGGCTTTTTGGTTTTGATTTTGCCGAGCGCGAGGATCCCCCCAGCTCCCAGCTGCTGGCCCAGGCCTGGCGCCCTTATCTTGAACCCTGCATTCAATACTTTGGCGCTGAGCGCTGCATGTTTGAAAGCAATTTTCCGGTCGACAAAGGCAGCTGCAGCTACGCCGTGCTGTGGAACGCCTTCAAGCGCGTGGCCGCAGGCTTGAGCGAGGCCGACAAACAAGCCTTGTTCAGCGAAAGCGCTGCCCGCATTTACCGGCTCGACGCGAGAACCCCTTGATTTTGGAGAGACCCATGTCCAACACCCCTGCCGCACCTTCTTACGACGCCGTGGTCGTGGGCGCGGGCTTTGCTGGCCTGTACATGCTGCACAAGCTGCGCCAACTGGGCTTGCGCGCCCGCCTTTATGAGGCGGGCGACGGCGTGGGCGGCACTTGGTTTTGGAACCGCTACCCCGGTGCCCGCTGCGATGTGGAGAGCATGCAGTACTCCTACTCCTTTGACGAAGCCTTGCAGCAAGAGTGGCTGTGGAGCGAGCGCTACCCGGCCCAGCAAGAAATCCTGAACTACATCAACCATGTGGCCGACCGTTTTGCGCTGCGCCCAGACATCCAGCTCAAAACCCGCGTGCTGTCGGCCGACTTTGAAGAGGCGCACGCCCGCTGGCGTGTGCGCACCGACCAGGGCGACGAGGTCACCGCGCAGTTCTTTATTTCAGCGGCGGGCTGCTTGTCGGCCGCCCGCACGCCCGAGATGGCGGGGCTGGACGACTTTGCGGGCCTGCGCCTGCACACCAGCGCCTGGCCCCAAGAAGGCGTGGACCTCAGGGGCCTGCGGGTGGGGGTGATAGGCACGGGCTCCTCGGGCATACAGACCATTCCCCAGCTGGCCCAGCAGGCGGCCCAGCTGGTGGTGTTCCAGCGCACCCCCAACTTCAGCATTCCGGCTTGGAACCGGCCGCTGCCCGAGCAGGAGCAGCAGGCCTGGAAACAAAACTACCAGGCGCACCGCGAGCGGGCGCGCAACTCGCGCTCGGGCATTTTGTACGACTACGCCCAACGCGGAACCTTTGAGGTCGACGAGGCCGAGCGCGAAGCCGAGTACGAGCGGCGCTGGCGCAAAGGGGGCGCCAACTTCAACCACTGCTTCAATGACATTTTTGTCAACGCCCAGGCCAATGAGCTGGCGGCCGACTTTGTGCGCGAGAAAATTCGCAGCATCGTCACCGACCCAGAGGCGGCCGAGCGCCTGAGCCCCAAGGGTTACGCGCTGGGCACCAAGCGCTTGTGCGTGGACACCGACTACTACGCCACCTTCAACCTGCCGCATGTGCAGCTGCACGACCTGCAAGCCGCGCCCATTGAGCGCTTTCACGCCACAGGCGTGCAGACCGCCAGCGGCGACTACGCGCTGGACGCGGTGGTGTTTGCCACGGGCTTTGACGCCGTCACCGGCGCCATCGAGCGCATGGAGATTCGAGGCCGCCAGCAGCGCCTGCTCAAAGACAAGTGGGCCGCCGGGCCACGCGCCTACCTGGGCCTGATGGTGGCCGACTACCCCAATTTTTTCATGGTCACAGGCCCAGGCAGCCCGTCCATCTTGACCAATGTGATTGTCTCCATCGAGCAGCATGTCGAATGGATCGCCGAGCTGCTAGAGCACATGCGCGCGCAGCAGTGCGGCCTGGTCGAGGCCCAGCTTGAGGCCGAAGACCACTGGGTGCGCCATGTCGCCGAAGTCGCCGAAGGCACGCTGTTCACCACCACCAACTCCTGGTACATGGGCGCCAACGTGCCGGGCAAGCCCCGGGTGTTTTTGCCTTACGGCGGCGGCTTTCACAACTACGCCGCCTTGTGCCGCCAAGAGGTCGCCGCCGGTTACCCCCACTTCACCCTGTCAAAAGGAACACCCGCATGAGCCGCTTCAAGGACAAAACTTTTCTCATCACAGGCGGCGCCCGCGGCCTGGGCGCGGCCCAAGCGCGGCGCGTGGTGGCCGAGGGCGGCCAGGTGCTGATCGCTGACGTGCTGCAGGACCTGGGCCAAGCGCTGGCCAGCGAGTTGGGCCCGCGCTGCGTGTTCCAGCCGCTCGATGTCACCCAGCCTCAAGGGTGGCAGCAAGCGGTCCAAGCGGCCGAGCGCTTGGGCCCCTTGAGCGGCCTGGTCAACAACGCCGGGGTCTACCGGCCGCTGCCGCTGGACCAGGTGACGCTGGAAGAATTTGAGCGCCATGTGCGCGTCAACCAGACGGGTGTTTTCCTGGGCCTGCAAGCCGTGGCGCCGGTGTTGGAGCGCCACGGCGGCGGCTCCATCGTCAACCTCTCGTCCACCGTGGCGCTGCGCAGCGCGCCCAACTCCATCGCCTACACCGCCACCAAGTGGGCGGTGCGGGGCATGACCAAGGCCGCCGCCTTGGAGCTGGTGGGCAAGGGCATACGCGTGAACTCGGTGCACCCCGGCCCGATTGACACCGACATGCTGCTGGTGCGCAGCGCCGAGGACAACCACAAACGCACCCAGCAAGTGCCCATGAAGCGCTTGGGCACGGCCGACGAGGTGGCTGGCTTGGTCTTGTTTTTGCTGAGCGACGAGGCCAGCTACATGACGGGCTCAGAGCTGGCCATCGACGGCGGCTGCGCACTCTGAGCGCTCGCGCGGCTCACAGGCCGCGCCACTGAGGCGGCCTGCGCTCGGCAAAGGCCGCCGCGCCCTCGCGGGCGTCTTGGCTGGCCAGCACGGGCGCGGTGATGGGGTCTTGGCGCTCAAACATCTCGGAAATCGGCCAGTCGCGCTGCTCCATGATCACACGCTTGCTCACGGCCACCGACATGGGTGCATTGGCCATGATGCGCCGCGCCAGTCGGCGCGCTTCATGGAGCGCCTCCCCGGGCTCCACCACCGCATTGAACAGGCCGTGAGCGGCCAGCTGCTCGGCGCCGTACAGGTCGCCGGTCAAAGCCATTTCCATGGCGATGCGCTGGGGCAAGAGGCGGGGCAGCCGCATCAGGCCGCCGGCGGCGGCGGCCAGGCCCCGCTTGGCTTCAGGCAAGCCAAACTGGGCATTGCGCGCCACCACCGCCAGGTCGCAGCACAGCATGGATTCAAAGCCCCCCGCCAGGCAGTAGCCCTCGACGGCGGCAATCAGCGGCTTGACCGGTGGCGTGCGCGCCAAGCCCAAGATGCCTCGCCCCTCCACGCGGATGATCTCACCGCGCAAAAAAGCCTTGAGGTCCATGCCTGAGCAAAAGTTCCCGCCAGCACCGGTCAAAATGCCCGCGCGCAGGGCGGGGTTGCGGTCCATCTCGTCCATCGCCGCGCACACCGCGTAAGAGACAGCGCGGTTCACCGCGTTGCGCTGCTCAGGGCGGTTGATGGTGATGATCACCAAACCATCGTCGTGCTCGACCAACACTTCATCGGACATGGCGCTCTCTTTGTCAGCCCCAAGAGGCCTTGGTCTGGCAGCTCAGTCCAGGCTGATCTGCACGCGGTTGATGACGGCACGCCAGGTGGCGACGTTGCTTCTCATGAGCTCGCCCATCTCTGCGGCATTCAAGAACGCCGACTGCACCCCCGCATCGCGCAAGCGAGACTGGGTGTCGGGGTCGGCGACCACTTTGCGCAGGTCCTCGCTGATCTTGTTGACCAGGGCCGCGGGCATCTTGGCGGGACCGAGCAAGCCATACCAAATCTCGGCTGAAAAATCGATGCCGCTGGCCTCTTTGATGGTGGGAACGTCGGGCAGCAGCGACTGGCGGGTCGCTGTGGTCACGGCCAGCGGGCGCAGCCGGCCGGCCTTGATGAAGGCATCAAAGGCCGATTGCGCGCCAAAAGACAGTTGCACCTCATCGGCCAACAAGGCCTGCACCGAGGGGCCGGAGCCCTTGTAAGGAATGTGCGTCATGTTCAGGCCGGTTTTGTGCGAGAAGTCTTCGCAGGCCAGGTGCGGGGCCGTGGCAGCCCCGGCCGAGCCGTAATTGAGCTTGCCTGGGTTGGCCTTGGCATAGGTGATCAACTCGCTCAAGCTGCGCACCGGCAGCTTGTCGTTGACCACCACCACCATGGGCGAGTAGCCATAGCGGCCCAGCGGCGAAAAGTCGCGCAGCAGGTCCCAGCTCAAACCTTTGTAGGCCGAGGTGTTGATGGTGTAGGAGTTGACCGCCAGCAGCAAGGTGTAGCCGTCGGGCGCCGCCTTGGCCACCGCGTCTGCGCCTATGTTGCCCGCAGCCCCGGGCCGGTTGTCCACAATGACTTGCTGACCCCACATTTGCGAGAGCTTTTGCGCAATGATGCGGGCCGAAATGTCGGAACCACCGGGGGCAAAGCCCACCACCAGGCGGACCGGCCTGTCCGGGTAATTGGACTGCGCTGCCGCCAGCGTGCTCAGGCCCAGACCGGCCAGGGCAACGAAGGCGCTGGCGCAGTGCAGGGTGACTCGGCGGGTGGGGCGATGGCCTGGGGTCATGGGCGTTCCTTGAATGTGTTTCGGTAAATCGAAATGTATTGCGTACTATCGAAATAAACTATAGCAGCGGCCAGGCCCAGCGTCGAGGTGGTTTCCCCCATCACCCGTCTTTTGGAGGGCTTTGGTGCGGGTCGGTGCGCACAGCGAACTGAGCAAAGCTGCGCCCGCGCCGGACTGCCCCCTTTCCTGAAGGAGTAGGCCTGTGGTGAGGGTGCAGGCCCGCCGCTTGGAGGCCTCAGGCTTTGGAGGCCGGCGTTTTGGCGCTTTTCACGGCCTTGGTGGCTTTGGCTGTGTTGGCGACCGGGGCTTTGACCGCTGTGTTGGCCTTGCCGCTCTTGCCAGAGG
>CANHKH010000186.1 GCA_947460165.1 Comamonadaceae bacterium | reverse complement strand
GGGTGGTCGCTGGGGCCTTGGCCGCAAATGCCCACGTACTTGCCCTGGCGCTTGCAGGCCTGGATGGCTTGCGACAGCAGGGCCTTGACGGCGGGGTCGCGCTCGTCAAAGTCTTTGGCCAAAATGTCCAGGCCCGAATCGCGGTCCAGGCCCAGGGTGAGCTGAGTGAGGTCGTTCGAGCCTATGGAAAAGCCGTCAAAGTATTCCAAGAACTGGTCGGCCAGCACGGCATTGCTGGGCACCTCGCACATCATGATGAGGCGCAGTCCCCGCTCGCCGCGCTTGAGGCCCTTGGCGGCCAGCAGTTCGGTCACGGCCTTGGCCTGACCCAAGGTGCGCACAAAAGGCACCATCACCTCCACGTTGACCAGGCCCATGTCCTCGCGCACACGCTTGAGCGCCTGGCACTCCATGGCAAAAGCCTCGGCAAAATCCGGGCTCAGGTAGCGCGCCGCACCCCTGAAACCCAGCATGGGGTTTTCTTCCTCGGGCTCGTAGCGCGAGCCGCCTATGAGCTTGCGGTACTCGTTGGACTTGAAGTCCGACAGGCGCACGATCACCGGCTTGGGCCAAAAAGCCGCCGCAATGGTGGCGATGCCCTCGGCCACTTTGTCCACATAAAAAGCGCGCGGCGAGGCGTGGCCCCGGGCCACGCTTTCCACGGCTTTTTTCAAGTCTGCGTCCACCGCCGGGTAGTCCAAGATGGCCTTGGGGTGCACGCCGATGTTGTTGTTGATGATGAATTCCAGCCGCGCCAGGCCCACGCCGTGGTTGGGCATTTGGCAAAAATCAAAAGCCAGCTGGGGGTTGCCCACGTTCATCATGATCTTGAGGTCAATGGCAGGCATCTCGCCGCGCTGCACCTCTGTCACTTCGGTTTCCAGCAAGCCGTCGTAAATTTGGCCGGTGTCGCCTTCGGCGCAGCTGACGGTGACCAACATGCCGGTCTTCAAGCTGTCGGTGGCGTCGCCGCAGCCGACCACGGCCGGAATACCCAGCTCACGCGCAATGATGGCGGCGTGGCAAGTGCGCCCGCCCCGGTTGGTGACAATGGCGCTGGCCCGCTTCATCACCGGCTCCCAGTTGGGGTCGGTCATGTCGGTCACCAGCACGTCGCCGGGCTGCACCTGGTCCATCTCGCTGATGTGGTGCACCAATCGAACCGGGCCTGTGCCAATTTTCTGGCCAATGGCGCGGCCGGCGGCCAGCACCGTGCCCGTGCCCTTGAGCTTGAAGCGCTGCTCGGCCTGGCCTTTGGCCTGGCTTTTCACGGTCTCTGGCCTGGCTTGCAAGATGTAGAGCTCGCCGTCGCCGCCGTCTTTGCCCCACTCAATGTCCATGGGCCGGCCATAGTGCTTTTCAATGATGAGCGCGTAACGCGCCAGCTGCTCCACGTCGGCGTCGGTGAGGGAGTAGCGGTTGCGCAGCTCCACCGGCACGTCTGTGGTTTTCACCAGCTTGCCACTGGCTTTTTTCTCTTCAGGGGTGCTGAACTCCATTTGAATCAGCTTGGAGCCCAGGTTGCGGCGTATCACCGCGCGGTGGCCGGCTTCCAGCATGGGTTTGTGCACGTAAAACTCGTCAGGGTTGACCGCGCCTTGCACCACGGTTTCGCCCAGGCCGTAGCTGGAGGTGATGAAGACCACGTCTTCAAAGCCGCTTTCGGTGTCCATGGTGAACATCACGCCAGCGGCGCCCAGGTCAGAGCGCACCATGCGCTGCACCCCCGCCGACAAGGCCACGTCGGCATGGGCAAAGCCCTTGTGCACACGGTAGCTGATGGCACGGTCGTTGTAGAGCGAGGCGAACACCTCTTTCATCTTGTGCAGCACCTCGTCAATGCCGACCACGTTCAAAAAGGTTTCTTGCTGGCCCGCAAAAGAGGCATCGGGCAGGTCTTCGGCCGTGGCGGACGAACGCACCGCAAAACTGGCCTGGGTGTTGCCCGCGCTCAGGGTGGCAAAGGCCTGGCCAATGGCCTGCTGCAAATCGGCCGGAAAAGGCTGGGCTTCCACCCAGCCGCGAATTTGGGCGCCCGCGGCCGCCAATGCATTGACGTCTTCGGTGTCCAGCTGGTCGAGCAGCTGGTTGATTTTTGTGTCCAGGCCGCCGTGGGCCAAAAACTGGCGAAAAGCGTGGGCGGTGGTGGCAAAACCGGTGGGCACACGCACCCCTTGAGGGCCGGTGGGGAGCTGCGAAATCATCTCGCCCAGGCTGGCGTTTTTGCCACCCACGGACTCGACGTCGCTCATCCTTAGTTTTTCAAAGGGCACGACCAGGGCGGTCGTCTCGAACAATGCAGACATGACAAGACTCCAGGAGGTTTAAAAACCAGGGTCACCAGGGGCGGCAGGCAGCTGTGTTGTTCTTCTTGAGCGCTGGAGCGGGCCATGGCAATAGACGTTCGATAATGAGGGGCATTGTAGGGCTCACCCCAGGCCCCAAGACTGTTCACACCCCATGCCTACACGCACTGTTTTCTTTGTCTCTGACGGCACCGGCATCACGGCTGAGACCTTTGGCAACGCCATCTTGGCCCAGTTTGAGATCAAGCCCCGCCATGTGCGCCTGCCCTTTGTGGACACCGAAGACAAAGCCCACCAGGCGGTGCGCCAAATCAACCACACCGCCGAGGCCGAAGGTCGGCGCCCCATTGTGTTCACCACCTTGGTCAACATGGACGTGCTGCGGGTGGTCAGGCACTGCAATGGCATGCTGCTGGACATGTTTGGCATGTTTGTTGAACCGCTGGAGGCCGAACTGGGCATCAAGTCCAACCACCGCGTGGGGCGGTTCTCGGACGCCTCCAAAAGCCAGGAATACGACGACCGGATTGAGGCGATTAACTTTTCGCTGGCCCATGACGACGGGCAAAGCAACCGCGACCTGGCGGGCTCCGATGTGATTTTGGTGGGCGTCAGCCGCAGCGGCAAAACGCCCACGTCCTTGTATTTGGCCATGCAGTACGGGCTCAAGGCCTCCAACTACCCGCTGATTCCTGAAGACTTTGAACGCCGCCAACTGCCGCCTGCGCTGGTGCCGCACCGCAAAAAAATCTTTGGTCTGACCATTGCCCCAGAGCGGCTGAGCCAAATCCGCAACGAAAGGCGGCCCAATTCCAAGTACGCGGCCCTGGACAATTGCCGCTCAGAAATTCACGAGGCCGAGGCCATGATGCGGCGCGAAGGCATACGCTGGCTGTCGACCACCACCAAGTCCATTGAAGAGATCGCCACCACCATCTTGCAAGAGATCAGGCCTGAAAGACTGGTGTATTGAACCCAGGCCTGGCTGCCCCAGCCCGCCTTAGTGCACCATTGAATCCATGCCAGCATCCACCACCACTGTGAGCGATTTGCGCCGCCAGATTCCGGCCATCGCGCTGGTGACCGTGGCGCATTTGATCGGGCTGTGGGCGCTGGTGCATGGCCTGGCCAAACCGCCCACCGAGGTGATCGTCAAGGCCGAGTTGATCGCCCAGGTGATGCTGCCGCCTCCCCAAGTTCGCCCTCCCCCGCCGGCGCCGCCTGCGCCGCCTCCTGTGGTGCGTCCCCAGCCGCCAGCACCCGCCAAACTGCCCACCCAGGCGCCCACCCCAACGCCTGCCCCAGCAGTTCCCGCCCCGACACCAGCGCCTGCACCGGCACCTACACCGGCACCTGCACCAGTCCCCAGCCCCGTGACCAGCCCCATCACAGCGCCCAGTCCCAACGCTGCCACGGCGGCACCGGCGGTGCAAGCTGCGGCGCCAAGCCCAGCCGCGCCACCTGCTCCCGCCAGGCCCGCCCCCAGCGAGGCCGCACAGACCCCTGCCCCCGCAGCACTACCCAAGCCCACTCAGCCACCCACGCAGGCCAGCCTGATTGGCAACATAGACACCAACAACCGCTACCCCACCGCCTCCATGCGGCTGGGTGAAAGCGGCAGAAACGTTGTTCGCATTTGGGTGGGACCGGACGGCAAACCGCAAAAAGCGGAAATCGAGACAAGCAGCGGATTTGCCAGGCTAGACCAAGCTGCCATCCAACTCGCCATGGCGCAGCGATTCAAGCCCGCCACGGTCAATGGCGTGGCCACCCAAACCAGCCTGGAGCTGCCCTTGCTCTGGAAGTTGCCCGACTGACGGGCCTGCCCAACTCTTTTTTGGAGAACTCAACTTATGAATTCTGAATTCGGCATCGCCAACGTCTGGGCCCAGGGCGACTGGGTCACCCGGTCCGTGGCCCTGTTGCTGCTGCTCATGTCGCTGGCGTCTTGGACCATCATCGTGCTCAAGACCTTGGACGTGCTGCGCTACAAAAAACTGGCATTGGACGCTCAGAACTTTTGGCACAGCAAAGACTTGGCCAGTGGCCTGGCCGCTTTGGGGCCAGACGCGAGCAACCCCTTCAGGCTCATGGTCGAGCAAGGCTCGGAAGCAGCCCGCCACCACAGCCGCACCGAGGCAGAGTTGCAAGACGCGCTGGACCGCAATGAATGGGTCACGCGCAACCTGCGCCAGGTGGTGGACGACTTCACCGCCCGGCTGCAAAGCGGCCTGGCCGTGCTGGCCTCGGTGGGATCGACCGCGCCCTTTGTGGGCTTGTTCGGCACGGTGTGGGGCATTTACCACGCGCTGGTGGCCATAGGAACCACAGGCCAAGCCTCCATCGACAAGGTGGCGGGCCCGGTGGGCGAGGCGCTCATCATGACGGCCTTTGGCCTGGCCGTCGCCATTCCGGCCGTGCTGGGCTACAACGCCTTGGTGCGCGGCAACAAAGGCATCTTGCACAAGCTGGGCCGCTTTGCCCACGACTTGCACGCCTACCTGATGACAGGGGCACGCGTGGGCAGCGGCAAGGCTGTTGGCAAAACTTCAGTCCACACCCAGCAGGACTGACCCCATGGCTTTTGGCACCCAAGACGACACCGACGAGGTGATGAACGAGATCAACATGACGCCCCTGGTGGACGTCATGCTGGTGTTGCTCATCATTTTCATGGTCACCATTCCGGTGATGAAGCACGCCATCGACGTGGACCTGCCACGCGCGAGCAGCACGCCCCAAGTCACCCAGGCCGAGGTGGTCACGTTCACAGTGAACGCGCAAGGCCAATATTTCTTGAATGAAGCTGCGCTGGACGACGCCGCCCTGGCCGAGCGCTTCAAGGCCATGGCGGCCAAAGAGCCTCAGCCCGATTTGCACATTCGAGGTGACAGCAACGTGCGCTACGAACGCGTGGCCCAAGCCCTGGCCGCCGCCCAGCAGGCAGGGCTGCGCAAAATCGCCTTCATCACCGAGCCCAAAGCGCCCTGATCAATAGCGCCCTTGTAGGAGACAAGCCTGCAAGCGAATCGTGCCGGGCAAGGTGCGTCACCTCTGGCGAAGATTCGCCGGCAGGCCGATGCTTACAGGCCTATGGCCGCAATGCCGGCCTTGGCGATTTGCGCGTCTTCGCTGGACTTGACGCCGCTCACCCCCACGGCGCCCAGGCAAAAGCCGTCTTTCATGATGGGCACACCGCCTTCGAGCAGGCCCTGGATGGCGGGCGCGCTCAAAAAGGAGGTGCGGCCGCCGTTGATCACGTCTTCATACACCTTGCTCTCGCGCCGGCCCAGCGCGGCCGTGTGGGCTTTGGCCGGGGCAATGTGGGCCGAGACGGGCGGCGCGCCGTCGAGGCGCTGCAGGTGCAGCAGGTGGCCGCCTTCGTCGGCAATGGCAATCGTCACGGCCCAGTTGTTCAGCAGGGCTTCGGCTTCAGCAGCAGCAGCGATTTGTTTGACGTCGGCCAATTCAAGACTAGAGCGGGTTTTCATGGATGTAAAAAGCGAAGTTGAGATAGAAAAACGAGGCAGTTTAGCCCCCTGCTTGGCCACAAGACAGGCCTGCACAGGGCATGCCCGCCCTATTCATGAGCGCTGCCCCCCTGCAGTACCCTCACAAAAAATAGGGAGAGCTCTTGAATTCCAGGTCCTGTCCCTAAAATGACAGCAGTGATCAGACCGGTAGACCCATCAAGGGCCCGCTTCCCTGGTCCGGACTTTCAAGGAGGTCTTTTATGAACCAGTCTTTCCCAAGCGTCACCCCCGACTACGCCCTGCCCACGTCGGCAGAGCGCAACCGTGTCTTGCGCAACACCTATGCCTTGCTGGCCCTGAGCATGGTGCCCACCGTGCTGGGCGCCTGGATGGGCGTGGCCACAGGCATCACGTCAGGACTCACAGGCTGGATGGGCCTGGTGGTGTTCATGGGCGGCGCCTTCGCCTTTATGTACGCCATTGAAAAAACCAAAAACTCGGCTGCGGGCGTGCCGGTGTTGCTGGCCTTCACCTTTTTCATGGGCCTCATGCTGTCTCGCATGCTGGCCACGGTGCTGGGTTTCAAAAATGGCACAGACCTGGTGATGACCGCTTTTGGCGGCACCGCCGCCATCTTTGCGCTGATGGCTGGCCTGTCTACCACCATCAAACGCGATTTATCCTCCATGGGCAAGTGGCTGACGGTGGGCGCTTTGCTGCTGATGGTGGGCGCCGTCATCAACGTGTTTGTGGCTTCGTCCACCGGCATGGTGGTGATCAGCATGCTGGCCGTGGGCATTTTCTCGGCCTTCATCTTGTATGACTTGAAGCGCATTGTGGATGGCGGCGAGACCAACTACATCAGCGCCACGCTGGGCATTTACCTGAGCGTCTTCAATGTGTTCCAGAGCCTGCTGGCTTTGCT
>CANHKH010000185.1 GCA_947460165.1 Comamonadaceae bacterium | reverse complement strand
GTGGGCATCGCCACCCTGGGCAGCTTGCCCAACATCCTGGTGGTCAGCCCGCAGTCGCCGTTCAACTCGGTGCAAGAACTCGTGGCCGCAGCCCGCTCACAGCCGGGCAAGCTCAACTACGCCTCGGCTGGGGTGGGCAGCGGCACGCACATGAACGCCGAGAAATTTCGCATCGCCTCGGGCCTGAGCGCCGAGCACATCGCTTACAAAGGCACGCCTGAGGCGGTCACCGAAGTCATGGCCGGACGGGTGGACTGGTTTTTTGCGCCTGGCGTCTCGGTCATGGGCGCGGTCAAAGAGCGCAAGCTCAAGGCCTTGGCGGTGGGCTCCAAAGAGCGCTCATCTCAATTGCCAGATTTGCCCACCACCGAAGAGGCGGGGGCGCCCAACTCGGCCTACACCCTGTGGATAGGCCTGTTCGCGCCCGCGCGCACACCGCCGGCCATCGTGGCGCGCCTGAACCAGGAAGTGCAGGCCGCGCTCGCATCGCCCGAGGTCAAGGAACGCTTTGCCAAACTGGGCGCCGACCCCCTGCCCATGACCGTGGACGCGTTCAGGAACTTCCTGGCGCAGGAGTTCAAGGTCTCCGAGCAGATCGTCAAGGCGGCGGGGATCAAGCCGCAAGATTGAGGGGCGCCCCAGCGTGGGGCTTGAAAGTCGGGTACAGAAATCTGTATCCTGGGCCTATGAAGATCATGCTCAAGCTCAACGATCAGCTGCTCGCGGACGCCAAGGCGCTGGCGAGCCAGCAGCGCACCAGCCTGACCCGACTGATCGAGGAGGGCCTGCAATTGCGGCTTCGTGCGCAGGCGCCCGGGCGCTCTCCCATTTGCCTGCCTGTTTACCCAGGCCGGGGTGGTTTGGTGGCGGTCGTCAATCCGCTGAGCAACAAGGCCATGGGCGATGGCGCCTGATATCGAGGTGAGTGATCGAGATGGTGGGAACTCTGCCCGGGCAAGCAGCACATTGCCGCCTAGGGTTCCATGGCGGGCGAACTAGAGACGCTCCACAGCAGCTTCAGTGGCCTGCACCCTTCTCCGGCGCCATCTCCAAGCCCGACACGCGGGCCTGCTGCTGCATCAGCCCTTGCGTGAAGTCCGCCTCGGCGTCGCCGGAGTTGATCAGCGCCTGCAGAAAATCCCTGGCGGCATTCGACAGGGGCATGGGCATTTCCAGCGACTTGGCCAGATCCAGCCCCAGGTCCATGTCCTTGCGCATCAGCCAGGGTGAAAAGCCCGGCGCGCCGTCCAGCGCCACCCAGGATGGGGTGCGGCCCTTGGTGAAGGCCGAGCCCATGGCGCTTTGGTTCAGAAAATTCAGAAAAGCCTCGCGCGTGAGGCCGGCTTTTTGCCCCAGCACCAGCACCTCGGCCAAGGCCTGACTGACGCCGCCCAGCCAGACGTTGTGGCAGATTTTGGCCACCCGCGCCAGCTCGCCTTCGCCCACATAGCTCGCGGCCTTGCCCATGCTCAGGAACAGCGGCCTGACGCGCTCGACCGCCAGCGCGGGTCCAGAGCAGACAAAGGTGGAGTTGCCCGAGGCCACCACCTCGGGGTTGCCGCTGACCGGCGCGGCAATGAAGGCCACACCCATGGCCGCCAGGCGCTCGCGGATGGAAGACGAGGTCTCCACCGAGATGCTGGAGCAGTCAATCACCACCTGCGGCTTTTTCGCGCCGGGCTGGCTCAGCAGGCCGGCGCTGCCCAGCAGCAGGTCTTCGACCACATCGCCGGTGGCCAGCATGGTGATGAGGATGTCGCAGCCGGCCAGGTCTTGCAGCGCGCGCGCCACCTGCGCGCCGTGGGCGCGCAGGGGCTCGGCTTTGTCAGGCGAGCGGTTGTAGACACTGAGCTGTGCACCAGCGTCGGCCAGGCGGCGCGCCATGGCCAGGCCCATGTTGCCTATGCCCAGCCAGCCGATGTGGCCCAGCTCCTTCACCGTCATGGCTTGGCCCATGTCTGCGCTCACTTGTCGAAGTTGTTTTTCTTGCCCTGGCGGACGTAGTCCACCACGTCGGCGATGTGCTTTTTGCCGTGCACGCCCTTGAGCTTGGCCAAGTGACCGAACATCTGGATGCCAAAGCCGCCGTCCAGGCTGTCGGTGACGGCCTGGCGCCAGGGCCGGCGCACGATCTGCGTGGTCAGCCGGCGCGTGGTGCGCGGCTGGGTCATGATGTGGTCGGCGATTTTGTAGGCCCGTGCGATCAGTTCCTCGCGCGGCACCACCTCGTTGACCATGCCCCACTCCAGCGCTTTTTGCGCCGTGATGGCCTCGCCCGTGAGCAGCGCATAGGCCGCCCGCTTGACGCCCAGCAAGGTCTGAAAGCAGGTGTGGATGCCGTCGCCTGGCACCGAGCCGATGTCGTAGTGCAGGTCGTAAATGGTGGCGTCATCGGCGCAGATGCTGATGTCGCACATCAGGCAGATCTCGGTGTGAAAGCCCGGGCCGTTGAGCACGCCGATGGTGGGAATTTCCAGGTCGTTGACCAGCGCGCTGACGTTGATGCGCCCGTCCTTGTAGGCGTACTCGTAAGCCCAGTAGGGCATGTCCTCTTCCTCGAGCTTGAAGCCATCGGGGTCGGCGTCCATCATGAACTCCTGGCCGGAGCCGGTCAGGATCAAGATCTCGTTGTCCGGATCGCCGCCTATGGCCTTGAGCATCAGGCCCAGGGCGCGGTGGTTTTCCACGCTCAGCTGGATGGGCCCGCCCAGGGTGTGGGCCTCGGCCAGCACCACGCCGTCAGGGCGGCGGCTCAACTTGAAAAAATCCTTGAACCGTTCCTTCGTTTCTTCGAAGGTGGGCATGGGCGGGAACTTCTGCAGGGACATGGGGGCTTGCTCCTTGAAATGGAAATCAAACGGGTGCGTAAGTGCCTGGCTCGGCCAGTGGCGGCGGCGCCAGCGGCACCTCGGTGCCCGGCCGCAGCGCTTGCCAGGCGGCGTTCACGATGGCCTGCACACTCAGGCCGTATTTGTCGAAGAGGAATTCGCGGCTGCCCGATTCGGCAAAGGTGTCCTGCAGGCCGATGCGCAGCAGGCGCAGGCCCAGGCCGGCTTCGGCCATGGCCTCGGCCACCGCGCTGCCCAGGCCGCCCACCACCGAATGGTTCTCGGCCGTGATCACCAGCCGGGTCGCTCGGGCGGCCTCCAAGATGGTGGCCGCATCCAGCGGCTTGACCACTGGCGAATTGACCACGGCCACGCTCAGGCCCGCGCGCTCGAGCACGTCGGCGGCGGCCAGCGTGGCTGGCACCATCATGCCGGAGGCCACCAGGCACAGGTCGCTGCCGCGCGAGAGCACATGCGCGCGCCTGCCGTCGAACACATGGTCCGCGCCAAAGATCACCGGGATCTCGCCGCGCTTGAGCCGCAGGTAGACCGGCCCGGGGATGTCGGCCGCCACGGCCACGGCCTGCGAAATTTCGCTGGCGTCGGACAGGTCGAACACAGTCATGTTCGGCAGCGCGCGCATCAGGGCCAGGTCGTCGATGGCTTGGTGGCTGGGGCCGCCCGGGCTGGAGACGCCGGGCATGAAGCCAGCGATCTTCACGTTCAGCTTGGGGTAGGCCAGGGCCATGGCGATCTGGTCGTAGCAGCGGCGGGTGCAGAACACGCCAAAGCTGTTGACGAAGACCAGGTGCCCCGCACGCGCCAGGCCGCCGGCGATGCCTATCATGTTGGCCTCGGCCATGCCCACGTTGATGAAGCGCTCGGGCATCTGGTCGCGGATCAGGTCGGTCTCGGTCTGCCGCGTCAGGTCGGCGCCCAGGCACAGCAGTTCAGGCCGGCGCTGGGCCAGCTCGAGCAGCGCCTTGCCGTATGGCTTGAGCGCGATGTCGTAGGGGGGCTTACGCAAGCTGTGCCTCCAGTTCGGTTTCGATGGCGGCCGTCAAGGCGGGGTCGAGCTTGACGAAATGCGCGTCGGTGCTGGTGGGCAAGGCCTGGATGCGGGCCAGGATCTGGGTGCGCGCTATCACCACGCGCGGGCGGCCCTGGCGCGCCGCGGCCAGGGCGGCGTGCAGGGCCTGCAGGTCGTGGCCGTCGATGTCGAACACCTCCCAGCCAAAGGCGCGCCACTTGTCGGCCAGCGGCTCGAGGGTGGTCACGTCGGTCACGGCGCCATCGACCTGCGAGTTGTTGGCGTCGATCAGCACGCTCAGGTTGTCCATTCCATGGTGCGCGGCAAACATGGCCGCTTCCCACACTTGGCCTTCTTCCATCTCGCCGTCGCTCAGGAAGGCATAGGTGTGGCGTCCGTCGCCAGCCAGGCGGGCGGCCAGCGCCAGGCCGATGGCGCCCGACAGGCCCTGGCCCAGGGAGCCGCAGGTCAGGTCGACCATGGGCGAGCGCTCGGTGCTGATGGCTTCGAGCAGCGCGCCGTCCAGACCGTAGGAGGCCAGGTGCTTGCGATCGATCAGTCCGAGCTCGGCAGCGACCGCGAACAGCACCACCACGTAGTGGCCGGGCGAGAGCACGAAGCGGTCGTGCCCAGGCCGCAGAAAACCACCGCCATACAGCACGGCAAACATTTCAGCGGCGGACAGGGCCTGGCCAAAGTAGCCAAAACCCTGGATGGCGACCATGCGCACCGCATTGAGCTTGATGCGGATGGACAGGTGGCGCAGGTGGCGCCAGTCGGGCGGTGGGGCGGCTTGCAAGCGGAAGTCCTTTCGGGTGGGTTCGCCAGGGCCAGACCGGGGAAGGCCTGGTCAATGTCCCATTAAGCCCGCAGTTGCGAGGGCCAGACAGGAACTGCTTACCTGCCTGCTGGACAATTCACCGGCCGACCCAGTGAGCTACTCACCGACCTGCAACAGGCGGTGCGTCGCGCGGTATTCCATGGGCGTGCAGCCCATCACCTGTTTAAAGCGGCGGCAAAAGTAGTCGACGTCGAAAAAGCCCACTGCATCGCCGATTTGCGAGACCCGCAGCCGGGTGTAAGAGAGCAACTCGCAGGCCTTGTCCATGCGACGTGCCGTCACCAGGTCGACAAAGGTCTGCCCGGTCTCTCGCCGCAGCAAGGTGGCCAGGTAGTTGGGCGAGACGGCAGCGGCCTCGGCGGCTTGCGACAGGGTGAGTTTTTCGGCCAGGTGGCGCTCTATGAATTCCAGTGCCCGCTGGACATGGCGCTCGCCGCCGCTGGCCAGTGGCGGGCTCTTGCGCATCAGCGCGCGGATGTCGGCCTCGTAACTTTGGCTGACCTCGGACAGCAAGAGCGTGAGGCTGGCCCGGATCACCTCCTGCGAACACAAGCGCGGCTCGTGCTGCTCTTGCAGCATGCGCTCGCACAGGCCCTGCAGCAGCTCCACCTGCGCCTCGGTCAGGGCGTAGTCAATGTCCTGCTGGAAAAAAAAGGGGGCCAGCTCGGGCAGCCGCGCCAGGGTTTTGGGGGCCGAGTCGTTCAGGCCAGCCAGTTCGAGGTGCAGAAAGGCCAGGTCAAAGTAGATGACGTAGCAGACATCGTCCGGGCCAAAGCGCGGCTGGTGCGGCGTCATGGGCGAGACAAAAAAAATGCTGCCGCGCCGGCTCAGGTAGTCGCGCAGGTAAATGCGCTGCTGGGTGCCGCTGGCCACGAAAAACAAGATCTCGAAGTAATCATGGCGGTGCAGTCGCCTGTCACCGGCGGCCATTTTTTGCGAACGGATGCCAAAGCGCGGCCCGACCAAGCCGTCGGCAAAGGACTGCACCGGCACCAAGTGGCTGCTCAGTGTGTCAGTGTCGGTGGTAGCGGTGCGCGGCATGGCGCGATGGTGATGTAGCGATCGGGGTCGTGCAAGGCGGGACTAACCCTGAGCGGCCGGGCCGCACTGACACAGGGCCTCAGCCAAAAGCCATTCGGCTTGCCAAGCGGGCTGCGCCATCGACCACAAAGGCCTCGCCCATGGCTGGGTATTCGCGGCACAAATCGGTCATGTTCACCTGGTGGGTCAGCCATACTTCAAACTGGCCGGGCTGGATCTGCCGCAGCCGCTCGCGCAGTTGGCTGGTTTGGGCAGGCTGCTTGGCGCTTTGGTCAAAGGTGGAGTTCAGCGCCGTCCATTCGGTGACCCGGCCAAAGGCCAGAGAGGCCGTGTCTTTGCAGCGGCACCACTGGCTGCTCAGCACGGCGCTGGGTTTGAGTTGGCGGGCCGCAAACCATTGGCCCAGGCGCTCGGACTGTGCTCGCCCGGCTGCACTGAGCTGGCGCTGGCTGCTGCAGTTGTCCAGGCGGTAGCCGGGCGGATCGCCAATGCCGGACTCGGTCTGGGCGTGGCGAATCAGCACGGCACAACCCCCTTGGGCCACCAGCCGTGCAAAGGCGGTGGCCTCGCTGGCCTGGGTTTGGGCTTGTGTCAATGGGCTTGTCCACAGGCCAAGTGCAGCTGCGCTGGTGGCGCTTAAAAAAATACGGCGTTGCATCATTTGAGTAACTTTTCTTCGGCCAAGGCCAGACCCGCAGGTCGGCCCGAGAGCACCAAGGTGTCGCCGCCTTCAAGCGTGCTGTCCTCGGACAGGACCACGGTTTGACCCAGTGCTCGGCGCAAGCTCAGCACCTTCACGCCCATGGCGTGCAAGGCCAGCGCCTCCAGCCGCTTGCCGGCCAGCCTGGTGCCGGCAGGCAAGTTCACGGTGGCCAGGCGCTCTTGGTCAATTTCATGTTCGCCCATGTCGTCGGCGCCATGAAAGTAGCCGCGCAGCAGGTTGTAGCGCGCGTCGCGCTGCTCTTGCACCACGCGGATCACGCGGCGCATGGGCACGCCCACCAGTGCCAGCGCGTG
>CANHKH010000184.1 GCA_947460165.1 Comamonadaceae bacterium | reverse complement strand
GCTGTCCAGGCGCGCGATCTTGAGCAGCAAGTCCCCCTTCTTGACCGGCCCGCCCAGGTTCTTTTTGAGCTCGCCCTCCACCACCACGCCGGTCATGGGTGCGCGCAATTTGGCGTGCGCCAGGTGGTCACGCACCAGCTCCAAGCGGGAGGCAAACTGGTTTTGCCGCGCCAGCGCGATCTGCATGTCGGCCAGCTGCCCGACGGCCCTGGCTTTTTCGGCCTCGCGTCCAAAACGCGCCACCTCGGCGGCGGCCATGGACTCCTCCAGCAAGAGCTCGCGGGTGTCCAGCCCCACCGTGACGGTCCCCTGGGTCACCGGGTCGCCAACCTCGACGTGGACCTCGCGCAAAAAGCCGTCAAACGGCGCAGGCACAAAGACCATCTCCTCGCTGCGCAACGTGGCGGCCGTGTCAATCCGGTAAGACCAAGGCAGCACGGCGGCCACCAGCAAAGCCACCACTGTGGACAGGGTGATCAGCTTGGCCAGGCTGTGGTCGACGCCCCAGAGCCCGCTCAAGGCCTGGCCAGCCGCATCGGCCCAGCGCGCGCCCAGCCAGCGCTCGCGCTGCTGCAAGGTGGCCAGCCTGCTGGCCACCAGTTCACAGCTCAGGCGCATCTCCCAGCGCTGTGCTTCATCAAAGGGATCCAAGCGCCGCTCGGCCGTCAGCACGGCCCGCACCTGGCCGCCTACCCGCAGCGGCAAAGACAGCACATGCGCCACGCCCTGGGTGCGCGCATAGTCCAGGTGCGAGCGCGCCACAAAGGCATGGCCTGCGGGCGCGGGCACCACGATCTCGCAGTCCTGGTCCAGCGCCTCCTCCATCACGTCTTCCAGCGCCTGAGCCGCGGCCATGCTGCGGTCGAATTTTTCGATGTTGCTCACCGACCGCAGCCGAACCTGTTCGCCCTCCAACCAGCCCAGCGACACCCGGTCACAGGCAAAGCGCGCGGCCAACTCACCGCACAGCGTCATCGCCGCCTTGACAAAGCGTTCCTCGTCACCGAGTCGCCTGGCCAGGTCCGCCGCCTCATGCAACCGCTCAGCATTGCTGGCCACGCTCAGCAGGCGCCGCCCCATGGCGTACTGCTCGGTGGTCTCCACCGCCAGCCGCAGCAGCGGCAAGCGGGCCGCCAGCGCCGCGTCGCCCCCCTCGCACAGCAAGACCAGCGCAGCCGCATCGCAGCCCGCTGCGGCGTGCTCAGGCAAGCTGCGCAAACGCGCGGCCAAGCCGACCCCCGCCTGGGCAGCCAGGCCAGAGGCGCCTGCCTGCACGCTGGACGATTCAGCCAAACTCAAAATCACGGCCGCGTCGGTGGCCACTCCGCTGGCCTGGGCTGGCCATTGGCCGGCAGCGCGCCAGCCGGCATCGGGCGAGCGCAGCAACAAGAGGCTGCGCCGCACCGACAGGCATTGGCCCAAGGTGGCCAGGTAAAGTGGCCAGAACTCGGCCGGCGAGCCGCCAAAACGGCCCAGATCAGCCAGCGCCTCCAGGGGCTGCGGCGCGCTGCGCGCTGACGCGGCGGCCGCCGCGTCGACCTGCTCGCTGATCATGGCTTGGCGTCGGACGCCAGCCTCGCCATGGGCGCGCCCGCGCGTGCCGCACTCCATTGGATGGGCATCTGCCCGGCGATGCCCGGTCTGACGGATTTGTCCGCATTGTCAAATTCGGCGATCACCTCGACCAGACCGCTGGCCGCATCGGTCAGCGGCGAGACAAAACTGATTCTGGCCTGGCGCACCATTTCGCCGCCCTCGCGGGCCAGCGCCACGCGCCCGGTCATGCCCACATTCAGGCGCGCCGCTGCGGTGGCTGGTAAGTTGCCCACAAAGCGAACCTTGGTGGTGTCTACCAGGCTGACTGCCGCATCGTTGGCGGCCAGGCTCTCGCCCACCCTGAAGTTGATCTTGGCGATGGTGCCATCGGCCGGGGCGCGCAGGATGCGACGCGCCAGCGCCTCCTGCGCCAGCTCGTACTCGACCCGTTCACGCTTTTTGGCCATCTCCAGCCCACCGAGCTGCGCCAACACATCGCGGTGCACCATCTCCTCGTCTTCGACTTGCTTGCGAGACACCAACTGGGTCGCCAGCAGACTGCGGGCGTTGGCCACTTGATCCCGCAGCACGGCCTCGCGCTGGCGCAATTCGCCAAGCTTGGACACATCGTCGAGCAGCAGCTTGCGCCTGTCGACCTCCAGCGCCTCTAGCGTTTTGTCCAGGGACAAGATCACGTCGCCCTTGCGGACTTGGTCACCCTCGTTCACCGTCAGCTGCTCGACTCGGCCAGCCACCGGCAGACTCAGCTTGAGGTCGAGCCGGGCCCGGGTGATGCCGCTGATCACCAGTTGCGCCGACGCAGGACCGGCCAGGGCCATCAGCAGCAGCCAGACCGCCCGCATGCGCAGGCCCACACCAGCCCTGCGCCAGGTTCTCGGCTTGATATCGTTGCTCAAGGAAAGCGCTCCAGCAAAGTGCCCTGCGCCAAAGCCAGCAAGGTCAAGCCCTTGGCGTTGGCCACGGCCTGCTCCTGCATGGCGGTGCGGCTGTTGATCACCCGCTCTTCGCTGATCAGCAGCTCGCGCATCTCGCCGCGTCCGGCCAGCAGCCTTTGGCGCAGCGCCTGCACCAGGCGGGCCTCGCGGTCGGCGATTTCGGCGAACAAGCGGTGGCGCTCAATGCTGCTGCGAATCACCGCGTGGCTGCTGTCAATGTCATTGGCCAGTGCGGACTCCACGGCTTTGAGGCTCAGCTGAGCGTCATCCCGGCGAACCTGAGCCGCCCTCAGGTCGGCGGCGGCCAGGCGGTTTTCCCCCAGCGGCACATTGACCCGCAGGCCAGCGGACCAGGTCGGAAATCCGTTGGTCCGGTTCAAGGCCAATGAGGGCTGCAGCGAGGGCGCCAATCCATTGAGGCCATAACTGGCCACCAGGTCGACGCGCGGCAGCAATTGGTTCTGAGCGAAGGCCAGTTGCACGCCCTCGCGTTCAAGCATCAGTTGGCGCATGCGGTAGTCGGGGCGTTTCACACGCGCTGTCTGCAAGTCTTGCTCCAGGTCGAGCTGGGTCTGGCTGACCTGCGGCAGTGCATCGGCCGCGCGCAGCGGCGCCCAACCGTCGGTCGCCCCCAGCAGCAGCAGCCCACGCAGTTTGTTGATGCGCTCCACCAGAGCCTGCTGGGCCTCGCTGGCGCCAGCGCGGTAGCGCGCCAAGTTGTTTTCGACCTCCCAGATCTCGGTTTCAGCAAGCCGCCCGAGCTTGGCCAGCGACCGGGCATCAGCCGCCAGTCGCTGGGCCATGGCGATCTTTTCATTCCAGGCGGCCAGGCGCTGCTGTGCCAAGCCCAGATCGAGGTAGGACAGCACGGCGTCAGCCACCGTGCTCGATTCGGTGTCGGCGGTGGCTTGGCGCGCCGCATCGGCGTCGAGTTCGGCCACACGCACGCGCGAGCCGGTCACCTCGACACCTGCATCGCGGGCCAGCGGCTGGGTCACGCTCAAGCCGTAAAAGGTCTTGTAGTCATAGGCGTCTGAGCCGCGAAGGTTCTCGTTGATGTTGGTCAAAAAGCGCGACATCGTGCTCTTGACCTCGACCTTGGCCCCGGACGGCAGCAAACCGCTCAGACCCGCCGTCAAGTCCTGACCCTTGCGCTCGTACTGACCCAGACCCTGGCGCAGCAACTCCTCCTCGGGGGTGTTTTGCACACGGCTGCGACCATTGAGCGCGGCCAACTCGATCTGTGGCTGAAAGGCAGAGCCCGCCCGACCGACTGCCGCATCAGCGAGTTCCTGCTCATTGCGCTTGGACCGCACCGCCTTGTTGGCCAGCAGCACCTGCCTGACGAATTGCGGCAGGCTCAGCTCCGTGGGCACCACCGCCGCCGCCCCCGGCTGCGGCGCTGGCGTTTGGGACCATGAGGCACCCGACCCGCCTATCGCGCCAGCGGCGAGCAACAGCAACATGCAGCGGCTCAATGCCAGCCGTTGAGGCAGCCCTGCAGTGGCAGACCGCGGCCCTTGAAATTGGAAAATATCAGTCATTTTTCAAACATCCTCATGTGCGGTGCACTTGCATGGAAAACAAAAAAGCGTATTGAAGGCCGTCCGGGGAAAAAGCTTGACGCCCCCTCCACGGGCAGCCAGCCCCCGCAGGAAGCGGCGCTCATGCGCCAGGGGCGGCATTGCTGCCGCGACCAGTGGGCAAGTCGGCACCTGCTCCGGGCCCCGCCTGGGGCGGGGCCTGATCCGCCAGTTCTGCATCCGGCGGTGCAAGCGGCTCAGGCCGTGAACCCGTTGCCAGCGACTTGAGCCTGGCGTACAGACCCGCCAGCACCGAACCGAAGCCCTTGGCCATCGGGCTGGTCAGGTCTGCTGCCTCATCGAAGGCCCCACCAGGGCCCTCCCCGGTGTCCAACGGGCCAACCGGTGCACGCACGGCCATGCCCGGGAACAAGGGCTCACTGCGCGCTGTCGGGGCCGCCGGGGCTGTTGGCGTTGTCGGCACTGTAGGCGCCGCAGGTTGCACGGGTTGACCTGCATCGGCTGGCGGCTCGGCTGGCGCGGGCACGGTCGCTGGGGGCGATGGGGGCGTCTGGCTAGGCTCTGCAGACGTCGAGCGTGCGCTGCTGAGGTCGGGCATGGCCAACATCTGCGTGCTGGCCGATTGTTCAGGCGAGGCCGTCGCTCCCAGCGCCTCGAGCCTGGCTGCGACACCCACGCTCACGGGCTCGGACAAGGCCCACTTCACCAGATCGCGCGGCTGCGTGGCCGAACGCTCCACCGGCTGAGCCACAGGCTGGGCCACCGGAGGCGGGTCGTCGCCCATCAAGGTGTGCGCCACCCAGGCCAGCTGGCTTGCATCCAGCATCACGCGATCACCTTCCAGCACAAAGCTGATGCTGCCATTGTCCGCGCTGATGACTTCGATCTGGCGCGCAGCGTCATAGGCCTGCAGGCCTGCGCCCACCATCGTGATCCGCAAGCTGCACAGCTGCTCGCTGCGGTTGCCCGCAGCATCGGTGGCGACCAAGGTAAAGACATAGGGACGGCGCTGAGGCTGGCCGGTCAACACCAGCTCGCCCGTGAGTTCGTCAATGTGCAGCGCGGGATCGCTGCCAGGCTTGAGACTCAAGCCAAGCAAGCCCGTGCTGCCGTCGCCCACATCCACCGCCTTTGGGGTGTAAACCGGCTGCGGTGCACCACCGGTGCGGACCTTGGCCACCGCTTGAGCACTGGACGTGATCGTGGGCGCGAGCTCGTCCAGGTTGTTGATCCCCAAGACCACGGCCTGCTCGCTGGCGTTGCCCGCCGCGTCGGTGGCGACCACGGTGAAGCTGTAGCTGGGCTGGGTTTCGAAGTTGGGGTTGGCCGTGAGGGTGACCGCGCCTGTGCTGGCGTTGATGCTGAAGGCGGCGCCATCGCTGCCATCCTTCAGGCTGTAGCTGGTGGTCGCACTGAGGTCGGAAAAATCGCTTGAGCGAGCCCTGTAAATCAACTGCTGGGGACCACTGTTTTCATCGATGGCGGCGGCAGTGCCACCACTGAGCACCATGGGCGCCACATCGCGCTCATCCAGGCTCAGGCTGGTCTGCGGCCTGAAGGTGACCGTGCCCGTGGTTTGCGCCGATGTGGTCGCGATGCTGCCCGCAGCCTGCACAATGATGTCGCCGCTGCCACCGAGCAGCGCACTGTCGGGACTCCTTGCGATAGAGCCGCTGCCCGCCACCAAATCCAGGGTGCCACCCAGACCGGTGCGCACATCAGCGCCGTCGATCAGGTTCAGATGGCCGCCAGCCAACACACTGACAGCACCGCTGCCACTGCGCACGTCGGCGCGCAGCGTGATGTCGCTGGCAGGATCCAGCGCCATGAGCAGAACGCGCCCCTGACCATCGGCCTGCACGGCCGCCGCATTTTGGGCGCCGCCGCCGAGGGCATCTACCGTGAGGCTGCCCGCCACCGTGCGCAGCACGATGCTGCCGCCGCCTGTGGTGGCCAGGCCCGACTGTGCACCGACCGTGCCCAAGCTCAGCGCATCGGCCTCGACCAGGTAGATGCCACCGGCGCCGGCGCGGGCGCTCAGGGTGCCCACCTGGGTTTCGATCGCGTCAGGCGCCAGGCCCAGGGAACCCACGCCTTGGCCGGCCACCAGCTTGAGCTCGGTGGCGCGGACATTGAGCGCACTGCCATTGCCGTCCAGGATGGAGCCAGCCAAGGCCATGAGCTCGACGCCGGCGCGGCTTTGCACCAGACCCAGCGTGATGTGGTCGGTGGCCGCCGCCAAATGGATCTTGCCGCTGCCGGCATCCAGGGTGGCTCCGACCACGATGGCCCCACGGGCGTCGATCTGCACATCGCCACCGGCCAGCGTGACGCCGGACTCGAACACCACCTGGCTGGCGCCGCTGATGATCAGCCGCCCGCCCTGCAACAGGTTCAGGCTGCTGGCAAAGCGCACCACGCCATCGGCATGGATCACCAGATCGCCGGCCACCGTCACGGCCTGGCCGAAGGTCACATCCTGCGCGCCATCGATGCTCAGGCCTTCGAGTTCGGTGGTCTGTGCCACGGGGATGGAAAACGCCTGGATCGCGCGCCCAGCGCTGCCCAGCATGTAGCTGGGCGCGCTGAGACTCTCACCCGCCCGGTAACCGGCACCGGTGCCGGTCAGCGTGACCGATGTGACCGCGCCTCCAGAGACCACGATGGTGGCCAGGGCCCCCGCGCCGCTGCCGCCTAGCAAGGGCACTTCGGTGTAAGTGCCATC
>CANHKH010000183.1 GCA_947460165.1 Comamonadaceae bacterium | reverse complement strand
TTTTAGGCTTATTTCTCTTACTCCCAACGCAAAAAATGCTTTTAACATTGGTTATGTCATACCTCTACATTGGATTAGGCCACCGCATAGAAGAGAAAAAATTAATTGGCATTTTTGGCGAAGAATATAGAGATTATCAACAGCGCGTAAAAGCACTCATACCATATCTATACTAATACTGGGAGTTGAAGGGGGTGACCATCAATACCGTGTCAACACACGGTATTTTGTGATCAAGAACCGTAAACGAAAAGCACAAAACACCATCCCTTGCGGGACCAAGATTGATCAGTGTGGCTGGGAGGCCGTGCGACTTTCGCGCAAGCGGCAAATCCGTGCAACTGCCGTGCGCCACCTCGGCCGCCATGCCTATGCTCTCGCCCAGCGTGGGGTGCGGGTGTATGGATTTGCCGATGTCCACCGCGTCGGCGCCCATCTCTATGGCCAGCGCAATTTTGCCCAGCATGTCACCCGCGTTGGGGCCGACGATGCCGCCGCCCTGGATCTTGCCGTGGCCATGAGCTTCAGGGCTGTCGTCAAACAAGAGCTTGGTAAAGCCCTCGGTGCGGCCGTTGGCGGTGGCGCGGCACGAGGCGGCGCAGGGAAAGAGGCCCTTTTTGATCTTGATGCCTTGCGCCTTGGCCTCGGTTTCGGTCAGGCCCAACCAGGCGATTTCCTTGTGGCCTGCACGAAAAAAAGGATCTGAGCAATCTCAGATCTTTTTTGGGTACAGGTGGGGGCGGTACATGGATCGAACGTGGGCACCTAGAGTATGAATGCTTGCCGCTTGCAGACCGTTGTGGCAATGCCACCGCAAGGCAGAAAAACGAGGTGCGGCTACTGCCCGGTCATGGCTCAACGAGCGCCCGGAATTGCTGATGCAACTTGAGCAAACCAGCCTCCTGGCAACCCGGGTAGGTTCCGATTCAGTGGACACAGAAAGGCGTGGTACCTTCAGGTCAGCGCGGGTTTGATGACTGGTCCAAAGCGCGTATGGCGCAGTTCCTTTTGACAGGAATGCCAATGGCAAATACGCCGGCGAGTCAAAAGTCGGCAGTGGCAAAGAGACAAGGGGATGTTTTGGGGCCGCGATGACACTGGCCCCTCAGGCCAGCGGCAGCCACTGACCATGGCAACCGACTCAAAATTTGGCACCGGAAAACTCTACTTCTCATCGGTAACGGTACTGAATCAGGGACAGGGTCAATGCGCAATCCACTGGTTCTGGGTTGTTCTCACTCGCAACTCTCGCTGACTGCAATCTAAAGTCGTGCCGTTGAAGTGCCTCACGATTCTTCGGGCAATCGCGCGCTCGACAGGGTCTTCGTAACCAGATTGAATGAAGGGTGTCATCAGAAACGGCACACATCGTTCACAGTGGCTGTAAGCCGTTGCGAAGCTTTGCCTCAATACTCGCCGGTGATGTCAAGAAGTCGAGCAGCCCACGTACTTTGTAGAGGTTGATTCCGGTCAGCGGGGCTGCGGAAAAAACCGTCGTGACCTGAATTGCATCAGGCAAGGAGCCGACCACATCAATGCCTGCGATGCCGACGAGTTCGCTCAGTTGCTGCAATCCCAGATCTACGGCACCAGCGGCGAGGAGCGAACCCACCGGCTCGCCCGGGCGGGCACGAACCAGCCGACCCGCCAGGGCGTCCGCCAGGCCCCATCGCTCAAGCAAGTCCAGCAGCGCCATTCCGCTGGGGCCCGTTGAATAGCCAATTCGAACAGCTTCGCAGACGGCCTTGCGCACTGCCTCCTCGCTGCAGATGTCTGGGTGTGGCGTACCACTGCGGACTGCAATTGCAATGCCCGATTTGGCAATGTCCACCTTGGCAGCACCGTTGAGCCGTCCCGCCGCGACGAGTGCATCGACCACATTCGATGCAAGCACGGCTATGTCAAAGGACTCACCAGCCCCAAGCCGGCGTGCGGCTTCCACTCCGCCGACTGCCTCGAAGGCAACTGGCAATCCCGTCTGCTGCGAGAAGCAAGCTGCCAGTTCCTCCAGCAGCCGGCGAGTCGCCATGGACGCTATGCCACGGGTGGCTACCTGCTCATCCATGACATGGATCCTGTGCGCTCAGACCGGTAGGGGGCGCAAAGCAGCCCGGCGCAGCGCACACGCGGATTCGAGCGTCTCCTTGCGGGTCATCAGGCCAGCTTCTGCATGACAGCAGTGACTTCATTCTGCCTTCAGACCCGCGTCGCGAATGACGCGACTCCATTTGGGGATCTCTCTCCGAAGCCAGCCGGCGAACGCGTCTGGGCTGCCGCCCACAATCTCAAAGCCCTGCTCGTTGAGCTTGGCGATGAGCGCCGGGTCTTTGAGCGCCCGGTTGACGGCGGCATTGACTCGCAAGATGGACTCGGCTGGCATTCCGGCTGGCCCCACCAGGCCGTTGATGGTCTCCGCATCGACACCGGACCAACCTGCCTCGGCAAAGGTGGGAACCTGCGGCATCAGTTTGCCTCGTCGGGTTCCGGTGATGCCCAGCACACGCACGCGGCCGGCATCAAGCATCGGCTTGGAGCCGAACTGTGTGGTGAAGAGGGTCGTGATCTGCCCTCCTGCCAAGGCCGTGACGGCCTCCCCGGTTCCCTTGTAAGGCACGTGGATCATGTCCAGCCCCGCCTGGGTGCGGAACTGCTCGGCCGCCAAATGCACGCCGGTTCCGCGTCCAGCAGAGCCGAAGCTGAGCGTGCCGGGATTTGCCTTGCCGTACGCGACGAACTCCTTCACGTTCTGCGCCGGAATCGCCGGATCCACCACCATGACCAGAGGCGATGTCGCCACCAAGACGATGGGCGCGAAATCCTTTAGCGTGTCGTAAGGCAGGTTGGACATCAGGCTAGGGTTCGCGACGAAGGCTGCGTCCATCATCCCAATCGTCAGCCCGTCGGACCCCGCCTTGGCAACGGCCTGCGTACCAATGGTGCTGCCGCCGCCAGCACGGTTTTCCACCACCACAGAGGTGCGGAATTCTTCACCGATGTAAGGCGCCAGCATGCGCGACAGGAGATCGCTTCCGCCACCCGGCACGTACGGAACAATAAGCCGGATAGGCCGGCCGGCGGCGGGTTGGGCTTGCGCGATCGCCGCGCCGGACATCAACAAGGTGGCAGCGATCGGAAGCAGCCCGACGCACTGGCGGCGGTTCATGTGCAATGGCATGGTATTACTCCTCAACGTCTAACGATCCAGCTTAAGCGTGCGTCAGCGCTGCTGCGCTTTTCCCCAGTGACGTTTCGCGAGATGAAACGGCGCCGATGCAGATCAGAGCGAGGCGCAACCACCTGGAGTCGCTTGCCGCCCTGGTGGCGGCGATGCCGCGCCTTGGCAGAAGATTCGAAGGCAGAACCGAGTGCGGCGGTCTGCTCTTGAACAAACCGGTGAGGGCAAACACCATTTGGCAGAATGAACCAGGGCCGCACAATCGTGGCAATGGCAGCTCCGATCCAGCCCATCCTTCGTGCGCTCGACGTCTTGCGTGCGCTCAACCATCAGCCGCAGACCACTCTCGTAGCCCTCCATCGCAGCACGGGGCTGCCCAAGCCCACACTGCACCGCTTGCTGTCCACCCTCAAGACGGCAGGCTTCGTGCGCAGCGACGTGGCGCTGGGGGTGTATTCGCTGACGGCAAAGGTGCGCGAGTTGGCCGACGGCTTCACTGCATCGGAGGAGGTGGTGGAACTCGGTGCGCCCATCCTGCTGCGCGCCACTCGCGTGAGCGGCGCGCCCATGGCGATCGGGATACTCGAGCGCGGCCGCATCGTCGTGCGCTACAGCAGCATGCCCTACAGCCCGATTGCGCCGGAGCACACCACCCTCGGGCACAGCCACGATCTCCTGCACTCCGGCATGGGACAGGCCTATTTCGCCTGGTGTTCCGACGCAGAGCGCGAGCAACTCACACTGCATCTGACCAGCGCCTGCGTTGACGAGGCGACCGCCGCAGCGCTGCGCTCTGCCCTGGCACTGGCCCGTGTAGAGACACGGCGCCGCGGATTTGGCCTGCGACTGCCGGAAGGCGTGACCGGCACAGCGACGTTGGCCGTGCCGATTGCCTGTGCCGATGGCTTGTTGGGCGTGCTCTCGCTCACCACCTTTGGTACCTTGATGGGCAACGGTCGCGCTCAGCGCCGCTATGCCGCATTGCTCAGGAGCACCAGCGACGAGATCATTCAAGCCATGGGGCGCGGCGGGGGCGTTCCGCCTTGCGAAACGGTCAGGCATGCCGAGCACCAGAGCAGTGGCGGTGGCTAAGCTACTCAATACCCTAGCCCCTGGAAAGATTGCATGAAGATCGGAAGCATACGACGTGATGGCGAGACCCTGGTGGTGGTCGCAGTAGACGGCGGAGCCGCTGTGCTAGCGGACAGCATGGCCGACCCACCACTGAGCGTGATGGCGGTGATCGAAGGCGGGGCGCCGGTGCAGGCCCGTGTGCAGGCGGCGCTGGCGGGTGCGAAGGTCTTGGCGCTGGAATCCCTGCGCTGGCTGCCGCCTATCCCTCGGCCAGGCAAAGTGCTATGCGTGGCACTGAACAACAGCGCCAACAAAAGTCGCATCATGAGTGGGCCGAACCATCCAGCCATGTTCATCAAGCCAAGCTCCTCGCTCATCGGCCACAACGAGCCGATTCGCCTGCGCCGCGAATGGGGCCGGGTGCACCCAGAGCCGGAACTGGCGGTCGTGATCGCGCGGGGCGGCAGCGACATTGCTCACGCCGACGCTATGGCGCATGTCTTCGGCTACACCGTGATCAACGACCTCACCGCGCCTATTATGCGTGGCGAGGACACCTTCCACTACCGCGCCATCCACCCGAAGGCAGGCGATGCCTCGCAGATCGAATACATCGACAGTTGGGTGAGCTACCCGGCCCGCTACAAAGGCACCGACACCTTCGGCCCCATTGGCCCCTGGATTGCCACGACTGACGAAATCCCGGATCCGCATGCATTGCGCGTGCGATGCCTGCATCGCGGCACGCTGGTGACGGAAGACGCGACGGAAAACCTGACGCACAAGGTGGCCGACGTGATCGCCTTCGCGTCCTCCTATATGACGCTGGAGGCCGGCGACATCATCGCCATGGGCACCGCACTCAAGGCCTCGGGCAGCAGTGGCGGCAAAGCGGTGCAGAACGTCGACCTGACCAGCATGGGCGGACCGATCGCAGTGGAGATCCCGGGAATCGGCCTGCTGTCCAACCCAGTCGAGATGCGCTGAGCGTCTGGCGCCCCGTCCCGCGCCGAGGCAAGAACGGTAAGCCCATGCGCATCACCGACGTCAGCGGCTTCATCTATCGCCAGCAGATTCTGCACCGCAGCGCCGTGCGCACGCACGCACGGATCACACGGCAATGGCACGATACCCTGCTGGTGCGAGTGCAGACGGACACTGGGCTGGTAGGCTGGGGCGAGGCCTTCGCGCACTTCGGCATCGCAGCCACCACCCTGACCGCGCTGCAGACCATGGTGGCGCCGCGCTGCGCCGGGCTGAAGCCGCTTGCGGGCGACGATCCGCTTGATCGCGTGCGCCGCGAGCTGCACCCGCTGGGCCGCAGTGGCCCGGTCACATACGCGCTCAGCGGGGTAGACATCGCCCTGTGGGACCTGCGCGGCAAAGCCGCAGGCCTGCCGCTGAGCGCGCTGCTTGGCGGCCTGGCCACCGACAGCCTGCCCGCTTACGCCAGCATGATGCGCTATGGCAATGAGGCTGCCGTGCGCGCCGAAGTGCACGAGGCGGTGGCGCGCGGCTTTGTCGCGAGCAAGCTGCACGAAATCGATATCGGGGTGATACGCGCTGCCGCCGGCGTGGCAGCGGCCAGCCCGCGGCCGCATGCGCTGATGGTGGACGTGAACTGTGCCTGGAGCGAAGACGAGGCAGCCGCAGCAACCGCAGACCTGCAGGACCTGGACCTGCATTGGTTGGAAGAGCCGATCTGGCCGCCGGAGGACGTTGGAGCCCTCGCACGCCTGCAGGCGCGCTGCACCATTGCGCTGGCCGCCGGAGAGAACGCGGCCAGCGTTGACGAGTTGGAAGGCATGGCAGAGCTCGGCGCGCTGGCGTTCTTGCAGCCCAGCGTCACCAAGCTGGGCGGTATCTCGGCCATGCGCGGCCTCTACCCGTTGGCCGCGGCGCATGGCATTGCAGTGGCGCCGCACTCGCCCTACTTCGGCCCTGGCTTGGCCGCCACCCTGCACCTGGCCGCCGCACTTGCGCCGCAGACCTGGATCGAGCATCTCTTCTACGACCTCGCCATCGGGCCTTTCGGATCCGCCCTGGAGCCGCGCGATGGCCGTTTCGTTGTACCGCCGGGCCCGGGTCTGGGGCTGAACCCCGACCTCGAACGCCTGCACGCTTGTCGCATATGACGCACATGGGCTCCACAGAACTGTCCCAGTCCGAGCGCGACGCCATCGCGCGCGCGATCGAGCGCCTCAATGCGGATTACTGGTTCGAGGTAGACCGAAACGAAGGCCGCCGCGCGCACGAGATGTTTGCGGAGGACGGCTGCTTTACCACCAGCATGAAGCAGCGCAGCGGCCGCGCCGCCATTGCCGAGTTCTACCAGGGCCGCCAGGCGGCCGGACCGCGTACTGCACGCCATGTCGCAACCAACATCCGCGTGGACGTGGCTGACCGCGACCATGCAAGCGCCGACTGGATCCTTTTGCTTTATGCGGCTGACGGCCTGCCGGTGTTGGCATCGGAGCCCGCCATCATGATCGCGGATGTGCGGGACGAATGCGTGCGCGGCGCCGACGGCGTCTGGCG
>CANHKH010000182.1 GCA_947460165.1 Comamonadaceae bacterium | reverse complement strand
AGTGCGCTCGCGCGCACAAGCCACGTTCAGCCCAAGGCCGCCGTCCACACCTGCTCGGCCAGTGCGCTCATCTGCGCCTTTTGCCGATACAGCCTGATCTCCAGCCTCAGCGCAGCCTCGGGCGGTGCAGCCGGCAGCAGTTGACCGAGCGCCAACTCGGCCTGCATCAGGCTGCGCGGCAACCAAGCCACGCCCCGGCCTTCCAGCGCCAAGGTCTTGAGCAAAAAAGCGTTGTGGGCGCTGAAAACCACCGAGGTGGGCGCTTTTTGTGAAAACCCCGGGCGCATGCCTGTCTTGGCCAAGATGCGCCCCAGCATGGAGGAGCTGCTGTACTCCAGCAGCGGCACCAGGTCGGTGGCGTCGAGCCGGTACAAAGCCTGACCGGCGGACTTGGGTGCGCACACGGCAAGCAAATCGTCGGTGCCCATGGGCTGCATGGCGTAGCCGGCTTCATCCAGCTTGGTGAGCACGGCGGCATGTCCGTAGCACAGCACAAACTGCACCTTGCGCTGCTGCATCAATTCCTCGCAGCCCTCGTAGCTGTCCGACAGGGTCTGCACCTGGCCCAGGCGCAGGCGCGATTCCAGCCTGGTGAGCCAGCTCGGAAAAAAGGACAGCGACAGCGAATGCGTGCTGGCAAAGCGCAGCCGCGCGCTTGACTGGTCGTGCGCCGTGCGCGCCTTGATGCGCGCGGCCTCCAGGTGCGCCACGATGGAGCGGGTCTGGGTCAAGAACTCCTGGCCCGCGTCGGTCAGCGCCACCGGGTGCGCGTTGCGGTCCACCAGTTGCACGTCGGCCCACTCCTCCAAGGCCCGGATGTGGCGGCTGAAGGCCGGCTGCGCGATGGAGCGCGCGTCGGCCGCGCGGGAAAAGTGCTGGTGCTCGGCCAGGGCGATGAAGTCCCACAGCCAGTCCACGTCCAGCGGTTTTTGGTCAATGCTCATGGCCGGGTCATGCTTTGGGATAAATCTATGCGTTTTTAGTATTGGACCCTGCAGGCCGCTGCATTGACCATGCGGGCTTTCCCACAGCGCTGGCACCCGCCGCGAACCACATGCCGCAAATCAGCAACTACCGGGGCATCATCCCCGCCATTTCCTGCCCCTTCACCCCAGACCACCGCATTGATGAGCCCGCGCTCAGGCGCCTGGCCTCCTGGCTGGCCGGCCACCAAGGGGTGGTGGCCGTGATGACCAACGGCCACACGGGCGAGGTCTTCTCGCTCACCCCGCCCGAACGCGCCGAGGTCACGCGCATCGTCGCCGACGAGCTCAAGGGCAAAACGCCGGTGATCTCCTCCATTGTGTGCGAGGGCCTGCGCGACGCCGCCGACCACGCCCGGGCCGCGCGCGATGCCGGCGCGGTGGCGCTGGACGTGATGCCGCCCCACCACTGGCTGCGCTTTGGCTGCACGCCCGAGCATGCGCTGGCCTACTTTGACGCCATCCACCAGGCCACGCCCGAGCTGGACCTGGTCTGCCATGTCTACCCGGCCTGGACCCGCGCCTCGTATTCGTCGGCCCTGCTCGCCGACCTGGCCCGCCTGCCCTACCTGCAGGCCTTCAAGGTGGGCCAGCGCGACATGAACAAGTACGCCCGCGACATCCAGGCCATTCGGGAAGCCGACGCCACCAAGGCCATCTTGACCTGCCACGACGAGTACCTGCTGGCCTCCATGGTCCAAGGGGTGGACGGCGCGCTGGTGGGCTTTGCCACTTTTATTCCGCAGCTCATCATCGACCTGTGGAACGCGGTGCAGGCGGGCGATCTGAACAAAGCCAGGGCTGTGCAGGCCCTCATCACGCCGCTCAAGGACGCGGTCTATGGCGGCGGCGAGCCCACGGGCGAGGCGCATGCCCGCATGAAGGGCGGCATGTACCTGGCCGGCGTGCTCGATGCAGCCACCGTGCGCCCACCCACACATGCGCCCGCTGAGCATGAGATGGCGGCGCTGCGCGCAGCGGTCGCGCAGGCCGGCCTGCTCAAGCGCTGAGTTTTCATCACCCCGAATATCAAAGGAGACACTTATGAAACGCCAATTCCTCATCTGCGCCAGCCTGGCTGCCGCTGCGCTTCTGAGCGCTCCGCTGGTCCTGGCCCAGGCCTATCCCAACAGGCCGGTCAAAGTCATCATCCCCTTTCCACCAGGAGGCACGCTGGACGCTGTGGGCCGCATGCTGGTCCAGCGCATGAGCGAGCAGACCGGCCAGCCCTTTGTGGTGGAAAACCGCGCGGGCGGCAACGGCACCATAGGCGCCGATGTGGTGGCCAAGGCGGCGGCCGACGGCTACACCCTGCTGTTCAACGCCTCGACCTTTACCACCGCGCCCATGACCATGAAGTCCGTGCCCTACTCGGTGCCGCGCGACTTCGCACCGGTGGCGCTGGTGGCGCAGGCGCCGCTGTCGGTGGCCATCAACAAGAACCTGCCCATCACCGACCTCAAGTCCCTGGTGGCCTATGCCAAGGCCAACCCCGGCAAGATGACTTTTGCCGTGGGCTCCATAGGCTCGGCCGGCCACCTGTCGACCGAGCTGCTCAAGCGCGCTGCCGGCATCGAATACACGGTGGTGCCCTACAAGGGCACGGCGCCGGCCTTCCAAGACCTCATAGGCGGGCAGATTGATGGTTTCATCGACCCCATCTTGGGCTCGCTCCAGCACCACAGGGCGGGTCTGCTGCGCGTGGTGGCCGTGACCTCGGCCAAGCGCACGCCCAACCTGCCCGAGGTGCCCACGGTGGCTGAGAGCCTGCCCGGTTATGAGTTCTATAGCTGGTACGGGCTGTGGGCGCCGGTCAAGACCGATCGCGCCATCCAGCAAAAGCTCAATGCCGAGGCCAACAAGGCCCTGGCCGGCGACATCAAGGACAAGCTCATTGCGCAAGGCCTGATCGTGAGTCCCGGCTCCATCGAAGATTTTGTGAAGTTCCAGACCGAGGACATGGCACGATCGCAGAAAATCATCACCGATGGCAATATCCGGCTCGAATGATCCCCTGCCCCGCGCCGTGGTCACCGGAGCGAGCGCCGGCATAGGCCGGGCCATTGCGGCCCACTTGCTGGCCACTGGCTGGCAGGTGGCCGGCCTGGACCGCAGCCCAGCCACGCTGGACCACCCGGCCTACCACCACCACCTGATTGACCTGGGCGACCAGGCGGCCATTGAGCGCCTGGCCCGCCAGGTGCCTGCGCAGGCCTTGGTGCATGCCGCCGGGTTCATGCACACCGCCGGCCTGGACGCGCTGGATTTGGACGCCGGCCAAGCCATGTGGCAGCTGCATGTGCAGGCCGCCACGGCGCTTGCGCAAGCCTGGCTGGCGCACCTGCAAGAAGCCGGTCGCACAGGCGCGCAAACTGGCGCTGGCGGCCGCGTGGTCTTCATCGGCAGCCGCATTTCGCAAGGCTTTCCAGGCCGGGGCCAGTATGCGGCGGTCAAGGCGGCGCTGGTGGCCATGGCCCGCTCCTGGGCCGCCGAATGGGCCAGCCAGGGCATCACCTTCAATGTGGTGTCGCCAGCCGCCACCGCCACCGCCATGATGGACGCGGCCACGCGCGCCAGCAGCCCACCCAAGTTGCCGCCCATGGGCCGGCTGATCCAGCCCGAAGAGGTGGCGGCCCTGGTCGCCTACCTGCTCTCGCCGGCGGCCGCTGCCATGACCGGCCAAGAACTGACGCTGTGCGGCGGCGCCTCCCTGGCGCAGTGAATTTCTCTCGTTTGTTTTAAACCTTTTTTCATGAACATCGTCTCCATCCTCGAATCGACCCGGCCCATCAAGTCGGACATCCGCAACGCCTACATCGATTTTTCCAAGATGACGCTCAGCCTGGTGGCGGTGGTCACCGACGTGATCCGCGACGGCCGGCCGGTGGTGGGCTATGGCTTTAACTCCAACGGCCGCTACGGCCAGGGCGGCCTGATCCGCGAGCGCTTCATCCCCCGCCTGCTCGAGGCCGACCCCGCCAGCCTGCGCAACGAGGACGGCGACAACCTCGATCCGCACAAAATCTGGGCCCGCATGATGACCAACGAAAAGCCCGGCGGCCATGGCGAGCGCTCGGTGGCCGTGGGCACCATAGACATGGCGGTGTGGGACGCGGTGGCCAAGATTGCCGGCGTGCCGCTCTACCAACACCTGGCCGACACCTACGGCAACGGCCAGGCCCAAACCCGCGTGTTTGTGTACGCGGCCGGCGGCTACTACTACCCCGGCAAAGGCATAGAGCAATTGCAGCGCGAGATGAGCAGCTACCTCGAGCGCGGTTACTCGGTGGTCAAGATGAAGATAGGCGGCGCCAGCCTCGCCGAGGACTGCGAGCGCATTGAGTCGGTGCTCAAGATTCTGGGCCCGGGCCAGCAGCTGGCGGTGGACGCCAATGGCCGCTTCGACCTGCCGACGGCCGTGGCCTACGGCCGCGCCATGGCGCAGTACCCGCTGTTTTGGTACGAGGAAGCGGGCGACCCGCTGGACTACGCGCTGCAGGCCCGCCTGGGCGAGGTCTACCCAGGCTCGCTGGCCACCGGCGAGAACCTGTTTTCCATGCAAGACGCGCGCAACCTCATCCGCCACGGCGGCATGCGGCCAGACCGCGACTGGCTGCAGTTCGACTGCGCGCTCAGCTACGGCTTGGTCGAGTACCTGCGCACCCTGGACATGCTGCGCGAACACGGCTGGTCGCCCAGCCGTTGCATTCCCCACGGCGGCCACCAAATGTCGCTGGCCATCGCCGCCGGCCTGGGCCTGGGCGGCAACGAAAGCTACCCCGATTTGTTCCAGCCTTATGGCGGCTTTCCCGACGGCGTGAAGGTACAGGGCGGCTATGTGGACTTGCCAGCGCTGCCCGGCATTGGTTTTGAGGGCAAGGCCGATTTGATCGCCGAGATGCGCGCACTGGCTTGAGTGCTTTGAGACGCCCTTGTGAGGCGAGCGCAAGGTCATCCGTATTTCTCCCTCTGGACGAGCGCGCAGCATCCCGTATTCCTCCCTCCCCCTCTGGGGGAGGGCCGGGGTGGGGGCAACGCACAGCGCCATTTTTCATTCAACGCGTCTTGTGTCTGACTTCTTTTGAGCCAGTGCACATCGGCACTGTGTCCTCACGCGTGCCCCCACCCCAACCCTCCCCCAGAGGGGGAGGGGGCAAAACCAAATTCCCCGAATGACACCTTCCCCCTCTGGGGGAGGGCCGGGGTGGGGGCACGCGCACCACCACAGCTGCTTGACCGCACCTTGCAGGCCAGCGACGCACGCTCACCTTCAAAGCCCCAAAGACCTGCCTAAACTAGCCCCATGGAGATTTACCAAGTCGGCGGTGCCGTGCGGGATGCCTTGCTCGGCCTGCCCGTGCAGGACCGCGACTGGGTGGTGGTGGGCGCCACGCCAGAAGAGCTGGTAGCCCAGGGCTTTTTGCCGGTGGGCAAAGACTTTCCGGTGTTTTTGCACCCGCTCACCCGCGAGGAACACGCCCTGGCGCGCACCGAGCGCAAGACCGCGCAGGGCTACCGTGGCTTTGCCGTGCAAGCGCAGCCCAACGTCACGCTTCAAGAAGACCTGGCCCGGCGCGACCTCACCATCAATGCCATCGCACAAAGCGCAGAGGGCCGCCTGATCGACCCCTACGGCGGCCAAGCGGACTTGCAGGCTCGGGTGTTCAGGCACGTCACCGCCGCGTTTGCCGAAGACCCGGTGCGCATTTTGCGGCTGGCCCGCTTTGCGGCGCGCTTTCCTGATTTTTCAGTGGCGACCGAAACCTTGGCGCTCATGCGGCAGATGGTGGACGCCGGCGAGGTCGACGCCCTGGTGCCCGAGCGCGTGTGGCAAGAGCTCTCACGCGGCCTGATGCAAGAGCGCCCCTCGCGCATGTTCGAGGTGCTGCGCAGCTGCGGCGCGCTCGCCCGCTTGCTGCCCGAGGTCGATCGTCTGTGGGGCGTGCCGCAGCGCGCCGAATACCACCCGGAGATAGACACCGGCGTGCACCTCATGATGGTGATGGACATGTCGGCCCAGCTGCAAGCCCCGCTGGGCGTGCGCTTTGCCTGCCTCATGCACGACCTGGGCAAAGGGACCACGCCCGTGCACTTGCTGCCCCGCCACCTTGGCCATGAAGAGCGCAGCGCCCGCCTGCTTCAAGGCGTGTGCCAGCGCCTGCGCGTGCCGGTGGACTGCAAAGACCTGGCCGATCTGGTGGCCCGCGAGCACGGCAACATCCACCGCAGCGCCGAGCTCGGTCCCCAGGCCCTGCTGCGCCTGCTGGAGCGCTGCGATGCCCTTCGCAAGCCCGCCCGGTTTGACGAGATTGTGCTGGCCTGCGAATGCGATGCCCGTGGCCGCCTGGGCTTGGCGGAGCAGCCTTACCCCCAGCGCGCACGCTTGCAGGCGGCCCTGGCCCGGGCATTGAGCGTGCCCACCGCCCAGATTGCCGCGCAAGCCCAGCAACAAGGCCTCAAAGGCGAGCACATCGGCGAGAAGGTGCGGCGCGCTCGGCTGCAAGCGCTGGCAGGCTTTGGGCGGGACGCGGGTGCCGACCCGCTGCCCTAGCGCGCCTGCGGCACAGCCGCTGATCGGTCTGGTGCAGGCCGAGTGCGGCACAGCGCTGGGACCTGAGCGCCGCAGCATGCAAGTCGCCGGCCTTTTTGGCCTTTACCCGCCTGAGCGGCGGCGCGGGGTGGGCTTGGTTTGCTTGCCAAGCTTGCCTACTTTGGGCGCGGTCTTGGGCGTGTCGCGCACAGCTTCCAACCATTGCAGGGACTCCACATGGCGCAAAAAGTGGCGCAGGTAATCGGGCGAGAGTGCTT